>NZ_LRDR01000080.1:0-417 GCF_001541635.1 Acinetobacter sp. LMB-5
TAAGCAAGCTGGCATCATCAAAATATTTTGGCGGTTTGGTTTCGCGCTGCTCCATGTCTACTTGAGTACATGTCCCTTCGGTGCCCTTGGTTAAACTGGCCAAATCCAGCGCGTTTTGGTTGGGTTCGTCTTGATGTTCACCTTTAAACAGCACTTCCCAGCCTTGCTTATTGAGGGTGGTTTGGGTGGCGCGGTAGCAGCGACCGGTGCAAGTGACATCGAGCGCGACTTTGTCACGTACGGATCCAGGGTAGAACAGCGCAATAAAGCGTTTGGCCACCAACTCATACAAGTTGCGTTCACGTTCGTTTAGCTCGATGCCCGCGCCGCTTTTCTCGGTTGGCACGATAGCATGGTGCGCTTCAATTTTGCTGGCATTGAACGCTTTATGGTTCGACGTCGGCGATGCTTGAGCTA
>NZ_LRDR01000081.1:0-416 GCF_001541635.1 Acinetobacter sp. LMB-5
CGTGCATCTTCAAGATCAGTGTCGCTCGTGTGCTTTTAGCAATGAGGGGATATTTCGGTTTTCTGTTGGGGAAGTGAGTGGCGTAAATGTAATCAACATCTTGTTTCACGTCTCGCAATCTAAATTGCGGCACAACTGGCTTGGCTCGAAAATAGCCAATTAGGAGGATCAAATAAATTTTAGTTTCAATCTTTCCCATGTTTGATAGCGCTTTCTCGATACTCGGGTCTATCGAGAAAAACTCTTCACGCTCATTCTGATTAAATGCGGGACGGGAGTAAAGTTCATGGACTTCTTGTTCCGTTAATATTTGGATTCGACTTGGTTTAACTTTTCTCATTACTTTTTATTTTTTGTTAATAAATATTGAACAACTCGACATAGGGATAACTGTGCCTGCATGAAATTTGAGTCTA
>NZ_LRDR01000082.1:0-415 GCF_001541635.1 Acinetobacter sp. LMB-5
CCTAGGGTATATATCCTGATCTTTTCAGGGTCGACATATTGCCACTTAGTTTCCAGTCGTACCCATTTTTCATGGCTATAGCTAGTTTCATTACTACCGTTATATAAAACCCCTGAAGAAAAGTTACCGATTGCGCTATTAAAGATCCCTTCTGCCGTACCTGAGAAAACATTCTCATCATTGGTTATGGTGTTATACAGACTGTAATTCAGAATGGCTGCATTTAAAGGTTTCATTTTCAGTAACTGAGGACTAGTGATCTGCTGGCCACTTAAGTCGACTGAGTAACCCGTTAACATGTTCAGTGGAACATTTAGGTTTAGAGACTGCTCATTTTCGAGATATTTAAACTGGATTCCGTTTAGATCATTAATACATACCCACTGATTATCTGGGATATATTCATCCATTTTTA
>NZ_LRDR01000083.1:0-405 GCF_001541635.1 Acinetobacter sp. LMB-5
ACTTCATCAATACGCCGCCTTTTGCGCGGGTAAAGTACGAACGCGAGAAATTACGCTCAGAGCCTTCGATGTCTTTCAACATCTTAAGCGCTAAATCTGTGATAGGAGAGCCCACCTGACGACCAGTGTTCTCACCGTTAGCGATTTTGATTGCAGAGGTATTGAGATCTTCGAGTGAGTGAAGAACGATTTCACAGAAAGGACCAATCAGGCTGGCAATGCCGTCCACGACCGCTTCGTAAGATCTCAAGATGATTTTATCGTGCTCGGTAAATGGCATCACGTTGACAGATTCCATTTCGAGCAACATTTCCGCATTTATTGTTTCTGTAGTTGTCATAAGCCTTCGAGCGAAAAATCAACAAATTGGTGTAAGTTTATCAGAAAATTTGAAAGGCAACCTAG
>NZ_LRDR01000084.1:0-401 GCF_001541635.1 Acinetobacter sp. LMB-5
AGCGCCCTTATCCCTGCGGGGCTAGTACGTAAAAAAATGACATACCGCGCGTGTGGTATGTCATTTTATTTTATTCTGCAAAACGGCAATGCCTGGTCAACTTTTTCAGCATAAAATAATCACCGGTCGCGCATCGAGAAGCCCATTTTGTGAAGTGCGCGAGGCAAAGTGCAGAATAAAACACTTTTAGCTAAGTACGGCATTATGCAAATTATGTTACGGGCTTACACTTCAAAGCGATTCTCTTTCATGGCATGTACGCAGCGAGCTGCGACAATGAGCAATTCTCTCGCCCACCCTTTGCGCGCTCCAGTCCTGCGGCAAACCCTCAACATAATTCAAACCCATAATCACCACCAGAAAATGCCCTCCACTATAGACAAGCGCACCGACACCACCAC
>NZ_LRDR01000085.1:0-399 GCF_001541635.1 Acinetobacter sp. LMB-5
AAGATAGCCGCGGCTAATGAGGGTTTTTCTGCAATAAATACGCGCATAATGATTTCTCCAGATGTGACGACGTCTCGATGCCGAGCATCGATGTGTCGTCATAAGTCATGAATTATTGAATGGTGAGGGTTTTCAGTTCGTCGAGCGTAAACACGCGCACGAGTTTCGAACGGTAGTGCTCAAAAGGATGTTTGGATTCGTCAAACGGGATATATTCGACGCGATCAAACCGTTTGATTAAGAGCTGGCGAATGTCGTCATTGGGCACCACATAGAACACCGCGCTCCAGTAGTTTTTCTTTTGCGCTAAGACGTGACTTTTAAGAATGGCGCGATAGCGAGACACGGTTTTGAGGGTACGCTCAGTTTCTATGGCGATGGTAAACCCGTTGGGCGCTG
>NZ_LRDR01000086.1:0-383 GCF_001541635.1 Acinetobacter sp. LMB-5
GGCAACGAGCAAAGCGAGGCGACAGAACCAGAGCAATCATGACGCTAAATTCTTCTTGCAATAGTCTGCCCAATAAAGATGAGCAAATTCCAATTTGTCGGAAAATGCAGAATGATCGACAGATAGCCAAGCTCGGTTAGTCACATCCCAAAACATTTGGTCAAACTGCGTAAAGCTTCTGAAGTTAGGCTGATGTACTTTTCTCCAAACAGAATGGGAAAGCATCCTCATCCCTGAGTTAATCCGCTTCACATTCGCAATATCTTCATCAGTCTTAGCCATAAGCACCTCATATACAAACCAAGGACTAATAGAATACTAAATGAAGTAAGTGCGAGGAATGATACGTTTGGTTTACTGGGGTAAAGGGGGCGTTAGCGCCC
>NZ_LRDR01000087.1:0-382 GCF_001541635.1 Acinetobacter sp. LMB-5
ATGCTCAACCATACTCATAGACTGGATAGCACCTACGTGTGGAGTCTTCTTCTATGTCGAAATAACCACTCTTACGCCCGTTTCTCATCCCAACTATCAACATCTGCTGGTTTGCCTATTGGCAGTCCGGCTAAGAGCATATATTTCGCCTTATGAACAAAAGCGTAAATCTCTTTGAAGTGTTCATCGCTCATATCAGCCACCAGCGCGAGTATGCGGTCATCTCTCTCGCTAATGTCTAAGCTATTGAAGCCTTTACTTATTATCCTCATATATAGCTTGCTCTGAGCCTCTTGTGGCATTGTTTCTATCGCATCTATTAGTTTTTGGCAAACACCATTATCTTCTGGCTCATTGGTGATGGCTTTGTACTGTTCGTTTG
>NZ_LRDR01000088.1:0-375 GCF_001541635.1 Acinetobacter sp. LMB-5
GTTCGTTATTGCGACGCTGTTCTAGAAGGTCGAAATAAACCTTACCTGAACAGAACACAACACGTTTCACTTTGCTTGGCTCCAGATTATCAATCTCTGGGATCGCTGGCTGGAATGTGCCTTCAGAAAGATCTTCTAATGAAGACGTACAAAGTGGATGACGCAGTAGCGACTTAGGTGACATAACAATCAGTGGGCGACGCATAGGACGCACCACCTGACGACGGATCATGTGGTAAACCTGTGCTGGTGTAGATGGCACTACAACTTGCATGTTTTGTTCAGCACACAATTGTAAGTAACGCTCTAGACGAGCCGACGAGTGCTCTGGACCTTGGCCTTCATAACCGTGTGGCAACAGCATAGTTAGACCAC
>NZ_LRDR01000089.1:0-374 GCF_001541635.1 Acinetobacter sp. LMB-5
CCGAGTACTAATAATGAAGCATGCCGTTATCGGCACAACCATATTTTTTGTGATATATCTAAATATATTAGAGCAAAAAATCAAACGTATTTAACTCTTATTTTTATTTGATGATTCAAGGAGGCAAGAGGGCGAAACCCTCCCCTCCATGAGTGTGTTTAAGTGAATTTACAAAACTCTTTTAATCGAATTTGTCACTAACACCATTACTATTTATGTCCTTATAAGCGTCTGATGTTCCAGGAAGTACATGTCGATCCTTATTATGGCTAAAATCAGATTTAAAAGAATCAGAATGAGAATACAGCATTTCCAACGCATCGTTAACCGCATCATAATCGGAGTCATTCAAAAAATAAGAACTACATGGATAC
>NZ_LRDR01000009.1:0-201563 GCF_001541635.1 Acinetobacter sp. LMB-5
TACGTGTGGCTTATTACGTTCAAACTTGGCTTTAGCCATGATGATCTTCCTTTATAAACTACTCATGGAGGGTCACCCCATGAGCACTTGGTTTTTAACTAAGAAATTAGTTTGGGCTTATAGTAATCGAAAGATTACTCGTCGTCACCTTTTTTACCGCCAGCTTGGAATTTAGCGATGATGCCTTCAGCCACGTTACGTGGAGTTTCAGCATATTTAGCAAATTCCATAGAGTAAGTCGCACGACCTTGAGACATAGAACGCATTTGAGTCGCGTAACCAAACATCTCAGCAAGAGGAACTTCTGCACGAATTGCTTTTGTTCCACCAGGAAGATCGTCCATACCTTGAACCATACCACGACGACGGTTTAAGTCACCCATGATATCGCCCATGTAGTCTTCTGGAGTTTCTACTTCAACTTTCATGATAGGTTCAAGAAGGATAGGATCTGCTTTCATGAAACCATCACGGAAGGCATAAGAACCTGCCATTTTGAACGATAATTCGTCAGAGTCGACGTCATGGTAAGAACCATCGAATAATGTCGCTTTAATACCAACAACCGGGTAACCAGCCAATACACCATTCTTCATACGTTCTTGAATACCTTTGTCAACCGCGCCAAAGAATTCTTTAGGTACTACACCACCAACAACTTCTTCAACGAATTGGTATTCTTTACCAGCTTCTTCAACATCAAGCGGTTCAAGACGTACATATACGTGACCAAACTTACCTTTACCACCAGTTTGACGTACGAACTTACCTTCTTGTTCAACAGACTTTTTGATCGTTTCACGGTAAGCAACCATTGGTTTACCAATGTTAGCTTCAACACCGAATTCACGCTTCATACGGTCAACAATGATGTCAAGGTGAAGTTCACCCATACCAGCAATAATTGTTTGACCAGATTCTTCGTCTGTACGAACACGGAACGATGGATCTTCTTTAGCCAAACGACCTAAAGCGATAGACATTTTTTCTTGGTCTGCTTTAGTTTTTGGTTCAACAGCCAATGAAATTACTGGCTCTGGGAACTCCATACGCTCAAGAGTAATGATGTTTTTCTCATCACATAATGTATCACCAGTTGTAACGTCTTTAAGACCTACACACGCTGCGATATCACCTGCACGGATTTCATCAAGATCTTGACGTTCGTTCGCATGCATTTGCACGATACGACCGATACGTTCACGCTTAGCTTTAACTGGGTTATAAACCGGATCACCTTGTTTAAGAACACCAGAGTAAACACGTACGAATGTTAAGTTACCTACGAATTTGTCGTTCATGATTTTGAACGCAAGCGCAGAGAACGGAGCTTCGTCAGATGCTTCACGAGACGCTTTAGTTTCGTCTTTGTCGTCAAGGATACCTTCGATCGCTTTAACTTCTGTAGGTGATGGTAAGAATTCAATTACAGCATCCAACATACGTTGAACACCTTTGTTCTTGAACGCAGAACCACAAAGCATTACTTGAATTTCAGAAGCTAATGTACGAGCACGTAAACCAGCGATGATGTCTTCTTTAGAAAGATCACCTTCTTCTAGGTACTTGTCCATTAATTCTTCAGAAGCTTCAGCCGCAGCTTCAACCATTTTTGTACGCCATTCGTTAGACGTATCAACTAGGTCAGCTGGGATATCAGCATATTCAAACTTCATACCTTGAGATGCTTCATCCCAGATAATCGCTTTCATTTCGATAAGGTCAACAACACCCTGGAATGTATCTTCAGCACCAATTGGCACAACGATAGGAACAGGATTACCACCTAAACGAGTTTTAACTTGCTCAACAGCACGGAAGAAGTTTGCACCAGTACGGTCCATCTTGTTCACGAATGCTAAACGAGGCACTTTATATTTGTTCGCTTGACGCCATACAGTTTCAGACTGAGGTTGTACACCACCTACAGCACAGTAAACCATGCACGCACCGTCAAGAACACGCATAGAACGTTCAACTTCGATTGTGAAGTCTACGTGTCCCGGGGTGTCAATTACGTTGATACGGTGTTGTTCGAATTGGTTACCCATACCAGACCAGAAACAAGTCGTAGCAGCTGAGGTAATTGTAATACCACGCTCTTGCTCTTGTTCCATCCAGTCCATTGTTGCTGCACCGTCGTGTACTTCACCAATTTTGTGAGATACACCTGTGTAGAACAAAATACGTTCAGTTGTAGTTGTTTTACCTGCGTCAATGTGCGCAGAAATACCGATGTTACGGTAACGAGTAATTGGGGTTTGGCGAGCCATGATGTCTACATTCCTAAATGTTATATTTAAAACAGGACGCACCAATTAAATTGATGCGCGCGAATATCCAAACAGGCAACTTAAATACCTGCAAAGCCCCCACTTTGATAGAGAGCAATGTTGAATCGAGCTGCTGTACGCATGAATATTCTCCTGAATAAGGCCTGTTTTATCCGCTTAGAAACGGTAGTGAGAGAAGGCTTTGTTAGCTTCAGCCATACGGTGCACATCTTCACGTTTTTTGATTGCTGCACCTTTACCTTCAGCTGCATCAAGCAACTCACCAGCAAGACGTAAAGCCATCGTTTTTTCAGAACGCTTAGCAGCAGCATCTACTAACCAACGCATAGCTAAGGCAGTACGACGGGATGGGCGCACTTCCATAGGTACTTGATAAGTAGCACCACCAACACGGCGTGCTTTTACTTCAACCATAGGACGAACTTTTTCAAGAGTAGTCTCGAAAAATTCAACTGGGTCTACTTTGTTTTTTTCTTGAACGCGTTCTAAAGCACCGTAAACGATACTTTCTGCAATAGATTTTTTACCATCTTGCATTACGTGGTTCATGAATTTAGCGATTGTTTGGCTGCTAAATTTTGGATCTGGAAGGATCTCACGAGCAGCGACTACGCGACGTCTTGGCATTTTAATACACCTAATAATATGACACTTCAGGATGATCCAGCAGTTTGTACAAGTGTCATGTACACGACGCTGGCCTTACTATACGTCGCTTGAATTACAAATCTATGAAGAATTCAAACAAGCGAAACGCTAAAGGGCTTATTCGACTAGTTTCCTAGAATTACTTCTTAGGACGCTTAGTACCGTATTTAGAACGTGATTGATTACGATCTTTAACACCAGCACAGTCTAATGAACCACGAACGGTATGGTAACGTACACCCGGTAAGTCTTTAACACGACCACCACGGATAAGAACAACACTGTGCTCTTGTAAGTTATGGCCTTCACCACCGATGTAGCTAGATACTTCAAAACCTGAAGTTAAGCGAACACGGCAAACCTTACGCATAGCTGAGTTAGGTTTTTTAGGTGTAGTTGTATAAACACGTGTACAAACACCACGACGTTGTGGACAAGCCTTCAACGCAGGAACTTTGGATTTTTCAACCAAAGTCGTACGACCCTTACGGATCAACTGATTCGTTGTTGCCATATGGCAATTCTCCCGTTATTAAAAAACCTTAAAAAGAAAATACCTCTTTTTAAGGGCACATAATTGTAAGCCAAGATGCAAAAATGGTCAACACGGCAATACTTACCAAATGTTGACCATATCAATGTTTGACAGCACGATTTACAAATTTAAATAGAGGCTATTTTTACTTTTTAAACCTTCACTTTGTAAGCGTATTGTTAAGAGTATTTTTTATCTTCCAATATCTCGTCATCATCCTCTGGTGTTAGAGCAGGCTTTTGCTCAGTATGCTCATGTTCTGTCACATGTTTGTCAGCAAGTTTTTCTAAGCCCTTATGAACATTTTCCTGAACTTTCTCTTCACTTTTTTCGCTTTCTGTAGGTTTTAACACAATAGATACTTTCGAGATTACCTCGTGATTTTCTACTTTATGATGATGAGCAGCATGAATGTTGCCATCTTCACCCACATTTAAAAGTCTTGGGCTTGCTTTTTGAATGAGTGTAACCGCAGCATAATAAGCCTGTAGTGGAGATAAATGCTCACTTGGATGTTCGTTTAAATAATGTCTTGCAGCTCCAAAAATTGCCTGAGCTTTATGTCCTACATCTTCTTGTAATTTCCAGCTATATACTGCACTTAAAACAGCGCCTGCAACTGGAGTAAACTTACCAAAAGCTGAAAGTTTAGGAATACGATTTAACCATTCCCATTTAAACTCCCCTTCTTCATCTGTTAACCAGTTCTTTAAAGTATCTATATCTGTGGTTGAACCTAATACTTGCTGAAATTGATGAATATCTTGAGTTTCCAACATATTTCGCAATGTTTTTAAAGCCAACAAGAGAGTTTGTTTCTCTGCAATCAAGCTAATGTCAACTTCTTTAAAAATAAACTCAACAACATCTTGGTCTGCTACCTCCAGTAGATCAAAGCCATGTGACCTTCCTGTCTGGTAAATAGTTCTTAAGACCAAAACTAATGAAACTGGAATATCTACAGCTGCACCAACGACACCTGATACACCTGTAATTGCACCTTGTACAGTCGCAATGAGCTTGTTTTGTTCTATAAGCGCCTGACTTAGACGTTGAGAACGACCTGTATCTTTAGTTAATTCAAATAAATCTTTAGCACCCGCTTCTTCTAGGATTTTTTCAGTTAAGGTACTTTTTGAACTAAAGTCATTTAACCAATTAAATAAATGGCCTGAGATTTTTTCATCCCAATCTGGCGAAAGAAATGTAGCAACACCATTTACTTTTTTAAAATGTCGACCAAATACCTGACGTGTGACTTTTGGTAAATGTTCTCTTAGCATTTGTTGAGGACTTTCATATTGCTCAACTTCAAATGGGCTTTTTGTTCTCGATCTACCTTCAACAGTTTTTCCAGTTGGGATTGGTTCAATTACCTTACTTACGTCACCTGATTGGTTCTGTTGCAAGATACTCAATCCTGTAGAACTGAGCTTTTTAGCCACTCCGAAGACCTGAGAAAACAAATTGTCAGATTGATTATTATTAAATTTTGTCATCAAGTACCTCGATTTTTTAATTTATCTAATTAGAGATAAATACTAGGTGGAATGTGGATTTATCTCAACTTGAATGTGTGTATTTTAGTTAACCCTAAATGCAACATACTATGTATTTGGTTATTTTTTTTAAATGTAAAATTGTCATAAAGATTTGCCATAAGAAATAAAAATCCTTTCTGCTATCATGTTAACAACGAAAAACATGAGTCCCGTTTTCTTACAGCTATATTCTCCTATTCATTTTCATAGCTGTTGAACACGATAGACTCTTAAATATCACCATAAAGGGACCTGTAGATGAAACGTGTTGTAATCACTGGTATGGGTATTAACTCATGTATCGGTAACTCTTTAGAAGCAGTTACTCATTCACTTCAAAATGGAATCTCCGGGACACGTTTTAACCCAACTTATGCTGAACTCAATTTTAAAAGTCATGTCAGCGCTGCTGCAGAACAAGACTTTGATAATATCGACCGTAAATTAAAACGCTTCATGGGCGTATGTGCGATGTATGCATACAACGCTGCTGTAGCTGCAGTTGAACATGCAGGACTTACTCCTGAACAACTTGCTGGTAATCCACGTTATGGTATTGCAGGTGGTTCAGGTGGGGGCTCAACTGCTTCTGTTGTTGAAATGACAGAATTATTAGAGACTAAAGGCGCACGTAAAGTGGGTCCATTCTTCGTACCACGTAACATGTCAAACACCATTACTGCAAACGTAGGTGTTGCATTTAAACTACAAGGTATTTCACATACTATTACAAGTGCTTGTGCAACTTCTGCAGATGCAATTGGTTATGCGTACAACTTAATTCAACTTGGCAAACAAGACCTTATGCTTGCTGGTGGCGGTGAAGAAGATCACTGGTCTCAAAGTTTATTGTTTGATGCAATGGGCGCACTTTGCTCGAAATATAACGACTCTCCAGAAACAGCATCTCGCCCATATTCAGCAGACCGTGACGGCTTCGTTATTGCTGGCGGTGGTGGTTTTGTAGTACTTGAATCACTTGAGCATGCGCAAGCACGTGGTGCGAACATTTTAGCTGAAGTAGTAGGTTATGCTGCGAACAGTGATGGCGCGGACATGGTTGCTCCAAGTGGTGAAGGTGCTACACGTTGTGTATTAATGGCACTTGAAGAAGCTAAGCAACATGGCGTAGAGAAAATTGACTATGTAAATACACATGGTACTTCTACTCCAGCTGGTGACATTACAGAACTTAAAGCAATGGAACGTGCATTTGGTGAAGGTAACGTACCTCCTCTTAGCTCAACCAAATCTATGACAGGCCATAGCTTGGGTGCAGCTGGTGTACAGGAGGCTATTTACTCTGTGCTAATGATGCAAAATGACTTTATCGCACCAAACATCAACGTGACTGAACTTGATGAAGGTGCAAAACCTTTTGATATCGTACTTGAAAAACGTGATGCAAAATTGAATACTGTAATGAGTAACAGTTTTGGCTTTGGCGGTGTTAACGCTTGCCTTATTTTCAAGAAGTGGGATGCATAATCCCACCTAGGATTATCGATGGATGCACCTTCTGATGCTTTTTTGTGGGTAAAAGCATTACATATTATTGCCGTGGTTTGCTGGTTCGCTGCTTTGTTCTACTTACCACGTCTATATGTTTATCATGCTATGAGTGAAGATGCTGCAAGTCATCAACGCTTTGAGGTAATGGAACGTAAGTTGTATCGTGGAATTATGTGGCCTTCGATGATTGCTACATTAATTACCGCCCATTTCCTTGTAGAGTGGGGTGATGCAACTCGACATTACCATCAAGCAACTTGGTTTTACCTCAAAGTTGGATTAGTGGCTTTATTAGTGATTTATCATTTGGTATGTGGCTATTATCGTAAAAAGCTTATCGGAAATGCTCACTATAAATCACATAAGTTTTGGCGCTTCTTTAATGAAATGCCAACCTTAATTTTATTTGCTGTTGTGATTTTAGTTGTTGTAAAGCCTCAGTTCTAACTGGGGCTTTTGCTTTTCTTCTCTAAGAAGTCTTATATTCACAATAATAAAAACATGAAATTCATTTAAAGTTTTATGAAAACAGAACTATAAAATTAATAAATAGCCATGGCTCTTTATTTAGCAACACATGATCTATACTATGCTAAACAAATAGATGAACTCATCTAATGGCAAAGCTATGCTAACTTTTAATGCCCTTAAACGCTTAACCCATACACCATTTATTCTTCTTACACTTTTTATTTTCCGTCACTTAAAAAACTATCCGATTAGACATCTGACTGCTCAAGAAAAATTATTGGCACAAATGGTTTTCGGCGACATGCTTGATTGTGAACGGCCTAAAATTATTGCTACGCGCTACCTCCCTTGGCAGAGTTGCGGTATTTTCATGGCCCCAAATGGGAATATTTATGTCAATACTGCTGATTACAGTGAAAATTACGCTTTAGAATCTAAGTTTATGCAGGGTATTTTTATTCACGAACTCACACACGTCATGCAATATCAAAAAGGCATTCATGTCCTACTTAAAGGTGCTTTATTACAATCAGCCTATTACCTCAGCTTTAAAAGTTACAATCCCTACAAATACACCTATCACCCTGACAAGGCATTTAGTACGTATAATATTGAACAGCAAGGCGAAATTGCGCGCGACATTTGCTCTGGAAAAATCCCAAATATTATCTGTTCACCTCAACTTCATTTGTAACTAAATAATCAATCTCACTTTGAACGTAACATTTTTTGCGTAATGTAAATGAGAATTCTTATAAATCAGAAATACTTATCTAAACTATAAAAGTGCGCTTATTCAATTCAAATTATTGAAAAAAATAGAACAGACTTATTCCAAATTAGCTTGTGATAAGGCAGTATACAAACAATAAAAATAATGAAGCCTGTTTCTATTCTATACAGAAAATCTCGTTATTTTTACGCAGAAAATATGGGATTGGTATATATTATTGATCTTGACATTTTTGTTTACTATTTTAATTGTTTACTATCGTATCATACACATCGTTGAAAAATTATATCCATAAAAATCAACACTGTGTGTATCTATATTCGTTATGATCTAGGATTAGGTTTGAATGAAAAGTTTTAAAGTTGCCCTTGCTCAGTTTTCTCCGCATATTGGCAATATTGACTCAAACACCCAAAAGATGATTGAGCAAGTAAATCAGGCGAAAAAACAAGACGCTGACCTGATTATTTTTCCCGAGCTTTCTGTTATTGGTTATCCAGCTGAAGATCTATTGTTACGTCCAAATTTAAATAAACGTATGCAAAAGGCTTTTGCACAACTTGCCGAAGTTAAAGATATTGTTATGGTTTTCGGGTTCGTAAACCAGACAGAAGATGGTCAACGTTATAATTCTGCTGCTGTCATGAAAGACGGTCAAGTTTTGGGTGTTTTTAACAAACACAATTTACCAAACTATGGCGTCTTTGATGAAAAACGCTATTTCCAAAAAGGCCATCAGCACTTAGTTTTTGAATATCTTGGGCATAAGTTTGGTGTATTAATCTGTGAAGATATCTGGTCAATTAACACTGTCAAACAGTTGAGCCAATTAAATGTTGATACAGTTCTTGTACTCAACTCATCACCATATGAAGTCGGCAAACCACAACACCGTATACAGACCTTGAGTGAACTTGCAAAACAACTTCATCTAAATATTGTTTACGTTAACCAAGTGGGCGGACAAGACGATTTAATTTTTGATGGTACAAGTTTTGTCAGCAATCAAAATGGTGAAATTGCTTTACAAGCACCAAGCTTTAAAGAAGACATTTATATTGCTGAATTTGATCGTGATACAAAGTTATTTAAAGTCACTGAGTCTGCTCCTGCATTAGAAACATTCGCAGAAATCTATCAAGGTTTAGTCATGGCAACTCGTGACTATGTAGAGCGCTCAGGCTTCCCTGGTGTGATTCTGGGTCTTTCTGGTGGTATCGACTCTGCCCTCACACTCGCAATTGCTGTTGATGCAATCGGTGCAGAAAAAGTGCAAGCTGTAATGATGCCTTATACTTATACTTCTCAAATTAGTGTAGAAGATGCGGCTGAACAAGCTCGCCGTATGGGTGTGACTTTCGGTATTGCTGAAATTCACTCAATCGTAAATAGCTTCATGCAAACCTTGTATCCTTTCTTTGGTAATTCACCAGCTGACGCAACTGAAGAAAATTTACAAGCGCGTGCTCGTGGCACATTACTTATGGGCTTATCAAACAAGTTTGGTAATTTAGTCCTTGCTACAGGGAATAAATCTGAACTTTCAGTTGGCTACTGCACACTTTATGGCGATATGGTTGGTGGCTTTGCGGTTCTAAAAGATGTTTATAAAACTATTGTGTTTGAATTAGCAAAATACCGTAACAGCTTAAGCGAAACTCCGGTTATTCCTGAGCGTGTGATTACTCGCCCACCTTCAGCAGAACTTCGCCCAGATCAAAAAGACCAAGACTCTTTACCAGCATATGATGTATTGGATGCCATCCTTTACGCATATATTGAAGAAGATTTAGGTCAGGCCGATATTATTGCCAAAGGTTTTGATAAAGAAGTTGTTGAAAAAGTCATCCGTTTAGTTGATCGTAATGAATACAAACGTCGTCAAGGTGCGATTGGCCCGAGAATTACCTCTCGTGCATTTAGTCGCGAACGACGTTATCCGATTGTCAACGGTTGGACAGCGAATGACTGAGCAGAAAAACTCATCAAAAACTACAGCACTTGCTCAAGCACTTTTGCTTGAGCAGGTGGAATTTTTCAAAAAACAATTATCTATAGAAAACTCACCTATTTATTTCCAGCAGTTCATTCAGTTATTTATGCAACATGCTGACGAAATCAAGCTACACGAAGTTGTTGATTTAGAGCAACTACAAGCCGTTGTGAAACGCTATGCTTTTGAAATGCAGCTAGGTGCTGGTTTACTTGAATTTATTGGGGAAATTGCACAGCGTATTTATTTATCTGCGATGAAATCGCCAATTCAGTTACAAGACTTGGTCTCTGACCATCAATTTGAAATGTGGCTCTCCAAATTTTTAGAAATGGAGCATATTCCTCATTATCTCAATCAGTTTTTAAGAACTAGCCCTTCTGTACAACAGCTTTGCCAATATATTGCAACCTCAACTCTAGAACAAAAATTACCAAAACTTCTAACTGCATCTAGAATAGATGACTACCATTTTGAATGGCAACATAAGCTCAAAAAATTCTCTTTTTTACAACAACAACGCCTCGAGCATAAACTTGAAACTTGGATTGCCAGTTTTATTCATGAGCAACTTACAGAATTAAGTCTTTTATCGAGTGAAGATTTAGAAAGTTTAGTACGTCATGTTTGGGAAGATATTAGACATAAAAAAATGTATGAGTTTATGAAGCAGCTCACTCCTCTCGATGTTGAAGAGTTTTTTGTTTTAATTTACGAATACTGGAAAGAATTACGCCAGTCACAATTTATGCAAGATCTGATTTTGTATGGCGTGGAAGTTTTTTATGACTTTTATAAAGATCAGAGTTTATTTGAAGTATTAAGTGAGATTGGGTTAACCGAAAGCGACTTACAAACCGAAGCTTTACGTTTTTATCCGAAGGTTATGGATGCCTTTAATGAACACGGTATTTTAGAACCATTACTTCAAGCGCTTTTAGCTCCTTTTTATCAAAGCTCAAAAACACTCGATATGATTGAAAAACATTTTAATGAGTAAAAAATAGATAAAAAGAAACCACGCAGGAGCGTGGTTTTTAAAATGGTGGCTATGACGAGACTTGAACTTGTGACCCCCGCATTATGAGTGCGGTGCTCTAACCAACTGAGCTACATAGCCGTAAACTGTGTGCGCATTATCTATAGTTCTGTATAGCAGGTCAATAGGTAAAAACCCTTAATGCCCATCAATTGAACAAATAAGATTCAGATCATCATTATTTGTTCTTTTTTTAGCATTTTTTTGCTTTAAACAATTGATCGGCCACAGAAATATATTAAAGATCTAATATTAGTTTTTTACCTTTAGCTCTCGACACACAAATCATCATGCTCTTCTGTGAAGCCTTTTCTGCATCACTTAAGTATTGATCAAAGTGATCTGCTTCGCCTTCTAAAATAGCAGTTTCACATGTACCGCATACGCCTTCGCGACATAAGCACTCCACATCAATATTTAATGTTTCAATAGCTTGTAAAATCGTCTGATTACTTTGTACTTCAATTTCCTGATTAGATTTGGCAAGTACAACCGTAAATGCTTCCCCATCTTCAGGAACTGTTGAAGCGAATTGTTCCCAGTGAATGTACTCATCACGATAACGATGCTTATTACAACAATCAACCACAGCATCAATCATGGGTTTCGGCCCACAGACATACACGTGTGTGCCTTTAGGTTGTGATGAAATCAATTCATCCAGCTTTAATGAGCAGCCTTCTGAGTCAACATAACTAAACACATGTTCTGCATGTTTCTGCTTTAACTCATCTAACAAAGCCGCATGTTCAGGTGAGCGGTAAGCATAATGTAGCTCAAAATCTGCACCACGTGCTGCAAGCTCGTCCATTTGAGGTAAGAATGGTGTAATACCAATTCCACCTGCAATTAAAATATGTTTATTGCCTGTTTCAGCTAATCGAAATAAATTTTTTGGTTCTGAAATCTGAATTTCACAGCCTTCATTACACTGATCATGCATAAACACTGAACCACCCTTACCTTCCACATCTTTACGAACACAGACTTGGTAAGTTGATAAATCTTGCGTACAGCTCATCAATGAATACGCATTTGAAAGCTGTTCATTCATTTTGACAATAATATGGCTTCCCCCACTAAATCGAGGAAAGTTCTGCCCATCTTGACGTTTGAACGTAAACCGTTTGATTAAAGGGGTTAGCTGTTCTACACGAGTAACAACCGCTGGGAACATTTCATAATGATTAGCCATATTAGAATCCTTCTTTTACCGCATATTCTTGTTGTTAGGGCTTATCCTTAAAGCCCTAAACACATGTATTTAATGGTCATAAATTCTTCAAGACCATATTTTGAGCCTTCACGCCCAACACCTGATTGTTTCACACCACCAAATGGTACAACTTCATTTGAAATTGCTGTGGCATTCATACCGACCATTCCATATTCAAGCTGTTCTGACACTCGCCATAAACGTGAAATATTTTCGCTATAAACATACGCAGCCAAACCAAAGATAGTGTCATTTGCTTGAGCAACCACATCTGCTTCATCTGTAAAGCGAATGAGTGGCGCAACTGGACCAAAAATTTCTTCTTGGACAATTTCCATGGTCCGGTCAACGTTAGTTAAAACTGATGGTTCATAAAAGGTTTGCCCTAAAGCATGCTGTTTGCCGCCGCAAGCAATTTTAGCGCCTTTGCTCACTGCATCATCAATCAACTGCTGTGCTTTCAAAACTGCTTTTTGATTAATTAATGGACCAATTTGCACACCATCTTCAAGTCCATTACCGACTTTAAACTTTTGTACTTCTTGTACAAACTTCTCGGCAAAAGCTTGATAAATATTGTCATGTACATAAATGCGGTTAGCACAAACACAGGTCTGGCCTGCATTACGGAACTTGGCAAAAATCGCACCTTGTACAGCTTTATCTAAATCGGCATCGTCAAATACAATCAAAGGAGCATTTCCGCCCAACTCAAGCGCCAATTTTTTAATGGTGCTTGAACACTGCTGCATCAATAAACGGCCCACTGGCGTTGAGCCAGTAAAGGTCAATTTCTTCACTTTTTCATGCGAAGTAAATACAGAACCAATTTCTTGAGATTTACCAGTAACAACATTAATTACACCAGCTGGAATACCTGCTTTTTCGGCAAGTTTCGCAATCGCTAAAGCACAGTAAGGTGTTTCATTTGCTGGCTTAATCACTATCGTACATCCAGCTGCTAAAGCTGGTGCTGCTTTACGCGTAATCATAGCAATTGGGAAATTCCACGGCGTAATAGCAGCCACAACACCCACAGGTTCTTTACTAATAATAAAACGCTGCTGATTATTGACGGTTGGAATCACATCGCCATAAATACGCTTGCCTTCTTCGGCAAACCATTGAATAAATGATGCAGCATAACGCACCTCACCTTTCGCTTCTGCCAAAGGTTTGCCTTGTTCAATGGTCATAATTAAAGCAAGTTCATCGGTATGTTCGAGAACCAGTTTGTACCAAGCCAATAAAATATCTGCACGGTTTTGGGCAGTTAAAGCTTTCCAACTTTGTAAAGCCGTATAAGCAGCCTCAACTGCTTGAGTCGCCTCAGCCGCTCCCATATTTGGAATTGTGCCAATTTCTTCGCCTGTTGCAGGGTTAGTCACTGGAACTGTTGCATTTGACTGTGCAGCTAGCCATTGCCCGTTAATATAGGCTTGTTGCTCAAATAATTCTGTGCTTTGTAAACTCAACATATCATCTTCCTAACTGAAGAATCAGGTGTA
Source organism: Acinetobacter sp. LMB-5 (assembly GCF_001541635.1). Taxonomy (NCBI): domain Bacteria; kingdom Pseudomonadati; phylum Pseudomonadota; class Gammaproteobacteria; order Moraxellales; family Moraxellaceae; genus Acinetobacter; species Acinetobacter sp. LMB-5. The sequence goes on from NZ_LRDR01000009.1 coordinate 13,491, forward strand.
AGTGATATTTACACCTGAATAAATCCATTTGTTTTATTTATGATGCTGCGCCACTAAATGTTGGAAGTAAGCAATACCATGCTCACTAATTCCTGAACGTTGCTTATCAGTCATAATACGGCCTTGACCTCGATAACCACGTGATTTCAAACCACGTTGTACGCTTTCGACCAAGTTCAAATCTTCAGGACGGAATACATTGCGATACCACTCAATCAAATCTTTCTGATCTTGAGTGAGCTCTTCGTTCGTGAAGTAAATATCGTAATGCTGCAAAGTCGTTTCTGCATCTACTGGAAACTCATAGATCACCGTCATGAAATTGCTGCCCGGTGGTACGTTGAACATCGTGCAAGGCCAAGTCCAGAAACCATGAAATTCAGGATCAGTGACCGATGGATCAAGCTTGAATGACTTCTCAGATGAGCGAGCAAAGCCATATTGCAATGTCCAGTTTTGATGTGTGGTATGCCAATATTTATCAACTTGTACCGAATCGGCAAAGCCCGGATGTGCAGGCCCACAGTGATAACACTCTAGATAGTTATCGACAATCACTTTCCAGTTTGCCGGCGTTTCTGTCACAAAACGTGCTGCCAGTTTCAAATCTTTAATTACGCTACATGCTTGATTTAAACGCTCAGCAAATTCCGGAAGTTGGTCTTCTACACAAGTCGCATTTTCATCCATATTAATGAAAACAAATCCCGCATATTCCTCAACTTTTAAAGGCACCATGCTTGAGTTTTCTTTGTCAAAAGATTCGACATGGTCACAGTTACGCGCCAAGGCTAAGCTACCGTCTAGCTTAAAAGTCCAAGCATGGTATGGGCAGGTAATTACATTTTTTGCTTTACCACTACCACTTAAAAGCTCGTGACCACGGTGCGGACATACATTATAAAACGCACGTAAAACACTATCTTTACCACGAATGATGACAATATTTTCACCAATTACTTTACGGGTAATATAGTCATTCGGTTGTGTCAATTCACTGCCATGTGCAACACAAATCCAGCTTTTAGCAAAGATTGCTTCTTTCTCATGCTCAAAAACTTGCGATGAAGTATAGAAAACTTTAGGGAAAGTCCATGCAACATCTGGGTTTGCACAAAAATCTTCAGGTAATTTTTCAACTGCACTCATGTTATTACTCCATTAAATTCTTTTCGTCCAAATGACTCGATATTAAATTGATGTCTTTTCGACACTGCCAAACATGCGGCGTATCGCACTCAGCATGTTTTGATATAACTGTTGAACTTCAGGGCAATCACGCATGAGACGTAAACTGCCATGTAATAAACCTTTGCCTAAATGGAACTTGTTAGGGATACCTGCTTGTTCCAATTTTTGGGTAAGGAAATAACCGTCATCACTTAAAGGGTCATATTCTGCAACTGCCACAAAACTTGTAGGCATATCTGAAAAATCAGTTGCCAATAAAGGTGCTAGACGTAAATCCTGCCAATCTTGTGAATTCGGTGCATATTCCTTTAAATAAAAATGCATATCTTCTGTTGTTAACAACGGCGCATGGGCATGCTTTTGTGCGGCTGGTGTATCGAGTGCTGTAGTTAAACACGGATAAACCAAAGCCAGACCTTGAGCTTGCATACCACTATGCTGTAGATGCACTGCAAGGGCTGCTGCTAAGTTACCGCCTGCACTATCGCCTGCTAGAACGATATTTTCACTATCAATCTGCCAGTCAGAACCATGCTCTTTAAGCCATTGATAAAGTGCTAAACAATCTTCAAAAGCTGCCGGAAAGCGATGCTCTGGTGCCATGCGGTAATCCACACTAATGACAACTGCATTTAAGTCCTGACATAAATAACTGGTAATAAACTCATGTGAATCGAGGCCACCCACCATCCAACCGCCACCATGTAAATACAATACACATGGCCAACCAGCTTCAGGTCGTTTAGTTTTTGGTGAATAGATGCGAACAGGCACTGAATGCTCTGCATTTGCAACAACTCTATCTTCTACTTCGATCTTGCCATCACAAGGCAAAGTGTAGTGTCGACACATCGCGTCATATGCCGCGCGGACTGAGTCAATATCTGCATCTGCTGGTGAATAAATGCTGCTCCAATACACAAGGCTTTGCATTTCTTCACTTAAGGCATACGTAGTCTGTTCACATGTAGTCATTACTGTTCCCTCTAGCTGGTTTTTCTGTCCAGTTTGATTGAGCTTGCAAGCTCAAGCTGCATCCGTTTTGCATGTTCATCTTGAGTCTGGTTTAAACCAATTTCCGCATCATCATAACCTTGTTGCTCAATTAAATGTGATGGGACTTTGGCATAATCCTGAATCAACCATTTCACTAAGCCATAGGTTTGAATCAGAATAATCACAATAAATGGTAAAGCCGTCACAATAGTTGCTGTTTTCATTGTGTCTAAAGGTGCCTTACTAAAGATCATGGCAATCGGAACCAAAGTCAGCATGACACACCAGAACAGACGGGCATTTGGCGATGGATCTTGCCCTTCACTTAAACCGCGTGTACATGTTGCTGAAACCGCATACCCAACCGCATCCATATGTGCTGCCAAGAACACCACCATAATGCCGAGGAAAATCCACATCATCAGCTTTCCAGCAGGTAATAGGCTGAGCAATTGACCAATTGCAACCTCACCACCCTGTTGGCTTAAGATTTGCGGTACATTTACAGCCCCATGAATAAAGCTATAAACGCTGTAGTTTTCAAACACACCAAAGATGAACCAAAGACCAACACTACCGCCAATTACCATGGCAAAGATCACTTCTTTAATAGTACGGCCTTTAGAAACACGCGTTACAAAGAGTGCCACACCCGGTGCATATGAAATCCACCACAACCAGTAAAATACAGTCCATTCACGGGTGAACTTGCCATCACCCATTGGGTCGGTAAACAAGCTCATGTCGACAAAGTTGGTTGCCATTAACCCGAAACTCATTAATGAATTATTCAAAATGAATTGAGTCGGACCAAAGCAAAGTACATAAATTGCAAACAGCACCACACCTAAGCACACCATGTGACTTAAACGTTGCATGCCCTTGTCCATACCTACATACGAACTGAGTGCAAATAGAACCGAAACACCCAAAATAATGATGACTTTGGTCATAAAGGTATTTGGGATACCTGTGAGTTGAGACAAAATATTGGTAAATGTCACGGCAGTGAGTACAAGCGAAATCGTTAATGCACCAAACATGCAAAGCAAGAACATTAAGTCGACTAAACGCCCAACCACACCTGTTGATTTAAAGCATGTTACCGCTTCAATCACAGAAGCCAAACTTAAGCCTTTGTTTTTTCTAACATGGTAGCTGTAGCACAAAGAAATTGATGCCAAAGCATAAATTGCCCATGCACTTAAACCTGAGTGAAAAAACGAGTAAGCCACGCTATATTTCAATGCTTCTGCTGACTCAGGCGGTAAGCTCAAACCCGGAGTTTGATAATAGTAAGCCCAGTCCAAAAAGCCCCAGTACAATGTAGAAGACCCGATACCCGACAAGATGAACATAAAAATCCATGACATCGTGGTGTATTGAGGCTTTCCTTCACCTAGTTTGATTTTGCCGTATTTACTAAAAGCTAGACCAAAAGTAAAAATAATGGCTAAAAAAGCAAACAGTAATACTGGGGTGGTAAATACCGATGTCGTCCACTGCATCCATGTTGCAGCGATCTTGATCGACTCTTGCGAATAAATCGCCAAACCAGCAACTGAAATAAATACAAACAGTAAACTGGTTACGGCAAGAACTTTATCCGTATAAATTTTTGTGTTTTGATTATCCATATCCATACATCCATTTTTGGATGGCGTTATTCCATAGCGAACACGTCCATTTTAATTTGGGCTACACACGATGCAATTGCATCTCCTACCTCATAAGTTTTTGCCTGACCGCCGATATCGGCTGTCTTTGGCCCATTAATTAATACATTCTCAATCGCCTGCATAATGTCCTGACCTGCTTGAATGCAGCGTTCATCATCTTCGCCAAAGAATTCGAACATCATGGCACCTGACCAAATCGCAGCGATTGGGTTGGCAATTTGTTTACCGTAAATATCTGGTGCTGAACCATGTACAGGTTCAAACAATGATGGGAATTTTCTTTCTGGGTTTAAATTTGCCGAAGCAGCCAAACCAATAGTTCCTGTACATGCAGGGCCTAAATCGGAAAGAATGTCGCCAAATAAATTCGATGCAACAACCACATCAAAGCGTTCAGGTTGTAAAACAAAACGAGCTGCTAAAATATCAACGTGCTGTTTATCGGCCTGAATTTGTGGATATTGTTTTGCCATCGCATCAACGCGTTCATCCCAATACGGCATGCTGACGGCAATACCATTTGATTTGGTCGCTGCTGTAATTTTTTTCGCGTCACGCTGATTTGCAAACTCAAATGCATAACGCAAAATGCGATCTACGCCATGACGTGTAAATACAGCTTCTTGTAAAACAAACTCTCGATCTGTTCCTTCAAAAGCCTTACCACCAATGGCTGAGTATTCTCCTTCACTGTTTTCACGGACCACGTAGAAGTCGATATCGCCCGGTTTTTTACCTACTAGGGGACATTTAACACCCGGCATTAAGCGCACTGGACGTAAATTCACATATTGGTCAAAACCGCGACGGAACTGGAGCAGCGAACCCCATAGTGAAATATGGTCAGGTACTTTATCTGGCCAGCCTACAGCGCCAAAATAAATTGCATCGTAGCCCTGCAAAGTTTCAAACCAGTCATCTGGCATCATTTTGCCGTGCTCAAGGTAGTAATCGCAGCTTGCCCAATCAAATGCATCTAACTGAAGCTCAATACCATGCTTCTCTGCTGCTGCCTTTACAACCTTAATGCCTTCTGGTAGAACTTCTAAACCAATGCCATCGCCTGCAATCGTGGCAACTTTATATCTTTTTGCCATAAGCTTCCTTCACACCTTCGACTAATATCCTTGTATGGCTTAAACATGATGTTTTAAGCAAAAATGATCAACAACAGAACTATCACTCCAATGGACACGGATCGTGAATAATCTACCTAACCTATCGGATTTAAAGGTTTTTTGCACAGTCGCCAAACTAAAAAGTTTTGTCGAATCTGCTGAGGAACTCGGGACATCGCCAGCTTTTATTAGCAAGCGAATTAATATTTTAGAAAACACCTTAAGCTGCAAACTTTTTCATCGCAGCACACGTCATGTTAGCCTGACAGAAGATGGCAAACTCATTCTTGAGAGAGTTTCAAATATTCTTGAAGAATTTGATGAAGTCTGTGAACTAGTGAACAACCCACTCAGTACACCCACGGGTCGTATGGATATTATTAGTAGCTTTGGTTTTGGCAGAAAGCATATCGCACCAATTCTGTCTAAACTAATGATGCTCTATCCAAAACTTCAGATTCATTTTGACACCATCGACAATACCAAAGACCTGATTCAACACAGTATTGATTTAGACATCAGAATTGGTAATGAAATCGCACCGAATATGATTGCGAAGAAGCTGGCGTCTAATTTTAGAATTTTGTGTGCGGCGCCAAGTTATTTACTTAAACACGGAGTACCGGACAGCATTGAAGACTTGCAAACACATGATTGTTTGACGATTAGTGAGCGTGATCAATCGTCTGTGCTATGGAAATTTAGACATGCTTCTGAAGATGTCTCAGTGCATATCAAACCACGTTTTGTTTCAAATAACGGCGAAATTATTCATCAGCTTGCCATAGAAGGCCACGGGATTATTTTCCGATCAATTTGGGATGTTGCAGATGAATTAATTACAGGTCAACTCCAACACATTTTGCCCGAATATTGGCAAGATGCAGATGTTTGGGCAGTTTATCCATCACGACTCAAAAGCTCATCTAAATTGCAAACCTGTATTTTGTTCATTCAAAACGAATTGCTCAATCGTTTACAGCACGTTCAAAACCTAAACCGAGGACAGCTCATTTCTCCAGCAGTTAAACGAGAACCGCCGCCTGAAAAAGTCTTTCTATAAAAAAAGCCCTAAGTGAGGCCTATTCACTTAGGGCAATCGTTTACTTTTAAATTTTAGAAATAATATCCAATTGAAAGATAGAATAGTTTATCCCAATCATTACGACTACCTTGTGCAAGGCCCTCAGCCCCACCGCCCACCATTGGATCATTTTTACTCATAATGTATTCGCCCTGAATACCAATGGCTTTGTAATTAAAATAAACCCCTGCAATTAAACGCTCAGAGTCTTTATATCCATCCTCATCTTTGAAAAAGCGGCTATGAGAGATATAAGGTTTAATATTTTCAAGTTTGTGAAATGGCTGAGCAAAGGTATAGTTAATTTCATTGACTAGATATTTGCCTTTGTTAGCGACTTGATACGGGTAATCAAATGCTCCAATGGTTGAGCTATTTGGCAATAAATTATCGCCATTAGTGACATCTTGCTTACCTGCTAAGAACATCCATTGCCATGCTTGATATTGCGTTTGAGCAAATACATTCCATGATTTGCGGTGTCCATCTTCATCTGTTCTTTTATTTTCTAAATCAGAATACCAGACTGAACCTCCTAACTCGGTCGAAAATTTTTGAACTTTATCAAGTTCAAATTTTCTAGAGGCTCGCGCAATCCACATATTCTTTTCTTCAATGTTGGTTCCTACCGTCAAGTCATCAGCTTCAACGAAATTACCGCTGTATCTACTTGAGTCTTTTGACGTTCCCTTATAGTTTCCTCCATCAGTTGGATAGAAACCTAAGGTCAAATTGTATTTATCATCTGCAAATTTATATTTAATCCCCAGATTATCAATATCTTCTAAACCAACGGTATTTAAAAGCGTTTCGTAATAACTACTTCCCCAAAATTCACCAAAGCCAAAATCAACGGGTTGCAAACCTGCCGTGATTCTCTGCTGATCAGATAATTTATAACCTACCCAAGCTTTTTTTAGAAAAATCGCATCACACAAGCGATCATATTGATAACAACGAGCATCTGCCCCTGCAATCCAATCTGGATTTTCATAACCTAGCACTAATTTAATATCAGTTAATCGCCAGTCATCATTTTGAGAACCTTCATTTGCATCAACCACATAATCTTTATGCAAATAACGAGAACGTACTGCGCCAGAAACTTTAAATTGTCCCGATTCCAAAGTTGGATCTCCCCAACTTAAATCAGCCGCAGAAGCCTCTACTCCCGCCGTTAAGCTTAAAATTCCTAAAAATAATAATGACCTTTTCATGTCTTCAACATCCTTGTTAAGTGTTATAAGAACATGAAGAAATTGATCTAGACAAGCAATGCCATAACTATAAAGTCGGTCTTTACAAACTGTGTTTAATCAAAAAATGAGCATAAAAAAAGACCACGCAGGAGCGTGGTCTATAAAATGGTGGCTATGACGAGACTTGAACTTGTGACCCCCGCATTATGAGTGCGGTGCTCTAACCAACTGAGCTACATAGCCGAAAACTGTGCGCGCATTATCTTAACTTCTTTAACGCACGTCAAGAAAAATTTTAAATAAAATGAGGTGAAGTGAGCCTATAAGCCGGGTTCTGTCGAGGATGGTCATTCCTCTAGGCGTACAATCACTCATACGCTCAAGCGACCTACCCGAATCCAGTACGGGCCGTACCTCAGGATTCCTATTTGGTCTTGCTTCTGGTGGGGTTTACCATGCCGTGAACTGTTACCAGACACGCGGTGCGCTCTTACCGCACCCTTTCACCCTTACCTCACGAATGAGGCGGTCTACTCTCTGCTGCACTTTCCGTCGGCTTTCACCGCCCAGGCGTTACCTGGCACCCTGCCCTATGAAGCCCGGACTTTCCTCCCCTGCTTCAGTCACGAAGACCTCCACAGCAGCGACCATCCAGCTCACTTCAGGGGCGCATATTAACAAATTTATTTACTAATTGCTTGTGCTTTTTTGAGCAATTAATTTTTTATATTTGTCGAATAGCTCATCTTCCGTTTCCACATGCTGCGGATCTTTAGGAATACAGTCCACTGGACAAAATAACTGACATTGCGGCTGGTCATGATGACCAACGCATTCAGTGCATAAATCTGGATGAATTTCATAAATCACTTCACCCATGAAAATAGCTTCATTTGGGCAAACTGGTTCACAAACATCACAGTTTATGCATTCATCGGTGATATATAACGACACTTTACCAACCTTGTTGATGTTTACGTTCAAAGGCCTCAACCACAGCTTGCGGAACAAACTTGGTTACATCCCCTTTTAAACGAGCAATTTCCCGAATTAATGTCGAAGAAATAAATGAATACTGCTCAGATGGTGTTAAAAATACTGCTTCAAAATGTGGGTCAAGTTGACGGTTCATATTGGCAAGTTGAAATTCATATTCAAAATCAGAAACTGCTCTTAAACCACGAAGTACTGCTGTTGCCTTTTGCTCTTTGAAAAAATTAACCAGTAGACCATCAAAGCCTACAAATTCAACATTTGATAAATGGCTGAGTGATGTTTGGGCCAGTTCAACTCTCTCTTCTAGACTGAACAAAGGGTTTTTATGATGTCCAATTGCAATTGCTACTACAACCTCATCAAACATTCTTGATGCTCTAGTAACTAAATCAACGTGTCCATTCGTGATGGGGTCAAATGTTCCAGGATAAATTACACGCGTTTTAGACATCCGCTAGTACTCTAATTGTATTGTGAACCTATTTTAGCAAAAGTTATACATCAGGCGAAATATTGACGTGCAGGAAAAACTTCACCTTAGCATCAGTTTACGGCACAATAGGGGCAATTGTGGAAGTTTGAATTATGGCGAAAGCAACAGTAGTAAAGAAACATAATGGCGGAACCATCGCACAAAATAAACGTGCCCGTCATGATTATTTTATCGAAGAAAAATTTGAAGCTGGTATGTCTTTACTCGGCTGGGAAGTAAAGTCTTTACGTGCTGGTCGCATGAGTTTGACAGAAAGTTATGTCATTTTTAAGAATGGTGAAGCGTTTTTATTTGGTGCACAAATTCAACCGCTCCTTTCAGCATCTACTCATGTAGTACCTGAAGCTACACGTACACGTAAATTATTATTATCACGCCGAGAACTAGAAAAGCTGACAGGTTCAGTTAACCAAAAAGGTTACTCATGTGTTCCTTTAGCATGTTACTGGAAAGGTCACTTGGTTAAACTTGAAATCGCGCTTGTGAAAGGTAAACAGCTTCACGACAAACGTGCGACTGAAAAAGATCGCGATTGGCAGCGTGATAAAGCTCGTATATTTCATAAGTAATTAAATAAAAAGCCTCTTTTTAGAGGCTTTTTTATATCGCGGAATTTATTAATTTAATCTATATAAGAGTCCAGCAATATATTCGCCAAACCATTTTGCAGTATCTAAATCGCCTTGTGGAGGAGTAATTTCAACAGGCGCATTATCTGACTGTGTCATTAAACCTAAACAACTCGATAATCGGTTTAAATCTTTTTCACTATGCCCAGTCGTCATTAAAGGTAAACCTGACCAAAGCATGCCATGTTGCATCGCAAAAATATTTAATTGTTGTAATACCGCCAGTTTATCGCCACTCAACCCACCTGAGTTTGCAAATCCAGCTGCAAGCTTCCCTTGCCACAAACGCTCTTTCCAACGTTTAGAAGTACTGTCCATAAACTTTTTAAAGTCAGCGGTCATACTCCCCATATAGGTAGGCGAACCAAAAATAATACCGTGCGATGCATCAAGTGCATCCCAATCAATATATTCAATATTCATTAAATGTACTTTTACACCCATCACCTCTGCCCCAGCAGCAATAGCGGAAGCTACCTTCGCGGTATGACCATATGGACTGTGGTAGACAATAGAGAGATGTTTTTCAGGCAAAGACATAAGATTAAAATTTTGAGCGATTTTTTCTATTTTATCATTTTATTAACACTTGCTAAACCTTCATCTATAAATATGAAATATAAGGTTTTCACTACTGCATACTATAGAAATATTTTCAAATTAAATAAAAAACTCTCCTATTTTTAATAAATATAAAATAAGAGAGTCATTTAAGGAAGTTATCAAAACTTACATAAAAACAAACGTAGCCATACGTCCTGTCTTCGCATCACGACGATAAGAAAAATACTCATCACCCTGTTGATAAGAACATTGATCTCCACCTAAGACTTGTTGCACACCTAGACTTTGCAAAATAAAGCGAGCAATCGCATATAAGTCTGCATGAAATTTATTTGGAGCCACGCCCTCAACAAAGGCTGTTTCCAACTCTGGATATTTATCACAAAAAGCAGTTTTTACTTCAGCCCCAATTTCAAAACAAGGTTGGCTGATTGCAGCCCCTAACCATGCCCAAGTTGGAGGATTCTGCATAGCGACCACTGTATTTTCAATAATGCCACCTGCTAAACCACGCCAACCGGCATGCAAATTAGCGACTTCGGTTCCTTCGGCATTTCCCAACACGACAGGTAAACAATCAGCCGTCATCATCATTAAAGCATGACCTTTTGTTTGGGTGACCAAACCATCGCCGATTAAAGCTTTAAAAGGAATTTGTTCATTTACAGTATGGCAAATCGTACTATGCGTTTGGGTCATCCATGTCATTTTTTTAACACCAAATTTCGCAAACTCATCTAACAATATCATTCGATGCTGTTGAACACGCTGTGGCTCATCTTTGACATGTAAAGCCAAATTAAAGCCAGATAATTCAAGTTGATCCGTTGGTAATGCCAAAGGATGTTGAACACGTGTCTGCCCTACAAATACGCCTTGAGGTAAACCTTGAACAAATTCCATATGTACGTCCTTAATATGCAGCGTTTTCTGAACGTAACACATTCACTAAATGTGTGAAATCTTCAGGCCACGGCGCTTCAAATAGCATTTCTTCACCAGTACGAGGGTGTTTTAAGCCCAATTTAGCTGCGTGCAATGCCTGACGTTTAAAACCACGTAAAGTTTCAATGAGCAGCTCAGATGCACCAGCTGGCACACGCACACGGTTCATATAAACCTGATCACCAATTAAGCCATAACCAATGTAACTAAAATGCACACGGATCTGATGTGTTCGTCCTGTTTCAAGACGAGCTTGTACACGGGTAAAATCTTTAAAACGTTCTTTTACATTGTAGTGAGTTACCGCATCTCGCCCACCCGGTAAAATTGCCATTTTCACACGGTCAACTGGGTGGCGTTTGATTGGTTCATCAATCGTACCGCCAGCAATAATATTTCCATAAACAACCAAATCATATACACGGTAAACCGTTTTATTTGCCAACTGTTTACTTAAAGAAAACTGAGCTTCCAGAGTTTTAGCAACAACCAGTAAACCGCTGGTATCTTTATCAATACGGTGTACTAAACCAGCGCGCGAAAGTTCTGCCAATTTTGGGAAATGGTAAAGCAAAGCATTCACTAAAGTTCCAGAACTATTGCCTGCTCCTGGATGTACCACCATGCCTACTGGCTTATTAATGACTAAAATATCATCGTCTTCATAGACAATATTAAGTGGAATATTTTCAGGTTGACTCGTCGTCTGAGCTTCGAGCTCTACTTCGAGCGTAAGTAGCTCTGTTCCTTCACAACGGTGCTTAGGCTTGACAATGTTACCATTCACCAACAGATGGCCATCCTTCAACCATTGCTTGAGCTTTTCACGCGAAAACTCGCTCCACACCAAAGCTGCTACCTGATCGATACGTTGTCCCAGATAGGTTTCATCTAGCTGAACTTGCAACGATAAACGTGTTGCAGTTGTATCAGAAGTATGGTTATCTGCATCCTCAGAATCTTCAAGTAAATTGAAGTCGGTTTCAGAGAAGTTTGTGTTTGAAGATTGTGCTGAAGTCATTTGATCATTGAGATAAAAGTGGTTTAATAGCGCAATTGTAGCTCATTGCCCAACATAACAGAGGAGTTTTTATGTCGCTACCACGTTATAAAATTACGATGCTTGCCTTATCTTTAGGCGTAGCGTCTGCATTTGTGGGCTGTAGCAGCAATCCAAGTAAAAAAGAAGTGGTCGATACTGGCCCTCAATCTAGTGAACAAGCTTACTTCGAAAAGGCCCAAAAGTCGCTTGACCGTGGTCAATATCTTGATGCGACCAAGTCTTTAGAGGCAATCGATACTTATTATCCGACTGGACAATACGCTCAACAAGCACAACTTGAACTTCTATATTCGAAATTTAAACAAAAAGATTATGAAGGCGCCATTGCCTTAGCAGAACGTTTTATTCGTTTAAATCCTCAACATCCAAATGTGGATTATGCTTATTATGTTCGTGCTGTTGCCAATATGGAGCAAAACTACGACAGTTTGATGCGTTATACCTCTTTGCAACAGTCACATCGTGATGTGAGTTATTTAAAAGTTGCGTATCAAAACTTTGTTGATTTAATTCGTCGTTTCCCAAGTAGCCAATATTCTGTCGATGCTGCTCAGCGTATGAAATTCATTGGGCAAGAACTTGCCGAAAATGAAATGACTGCTGCCCGCTTCAACGTTAAACGTAAAGCTTGGATCGCCGCTGCAGAACGTTCGCAATGGGTGATTGAACACTATCCACAAACACCTCAAATTCCAGAAGCTTTAGCCACTTTGGCATATAGCTATGACAAGTTAGGTGATAAAGCTACTTCGCAACAATATATTGAAGTTTTAAAGCTTAATTATCCAAGCCTTGTGAAAAAAGACGGCACAGTTAACATGCGTGCTGCTCGTAAAGAAGGTAACTGGATCAACCGTGCAACTTTAGGTATTTTCGGTCGTGAATCGACTGCTGCAACGCCAGAGAGCACAACTGAAGCAGAAGCTCCAAAACGTGGTTTCCTCAACCGTGTTAGTTTTGGTTTAATTGGTAATTCAGATAAAGAAGAAACTGAAGCACCAGAACAAACACCTGTTGAAGCTCCTAAGCCTGAACGTAGTTGGACAAACCGTTTAAGCTTCGGTTTATTAGACAAGCCTGAGTCACAAGCAGCAGAAAATACAACTGTTGCACCAGCTGTAACCTCTACTGAAGCTTCAACTGATGTTCAATCAGATGAGGCAACACAAGGTGCGGATGACGCTGCTCAATAAGTTTAAGCTTTAAAAAACATCAACAAACAGGCAAGTAATATCACTTGCCTGTTTGTTTTTATAAAATATTAAAATATTTATTGGGCATATCTCGACTCATCATGTCAGAATATTCTGAGTCACTGTCTCATCAAGTTTTAATACGGTTATCTGAATTATGGCAATTCCACAGCATACGATTGATCAAATTTTAGATCGCACAGATATTGTCGATCTGATTGGTCAGCGTGTGAAATTAAAAAAAACCGGACGTACATATTCCGGCTGTTGCCCTTTTCATCAAGAAAAAACGCCATCATTCCATGTCTACCGTGACAAACAGTATTATCACTGCTTTGGTTGTCAGGCTAACGGAAATGCAATCCGTTTTCTTATGGATATTGATAACCGAAACTTTATTGAGGTAATGAAAGAATTATCGAGCAGTACCGGAATTGAATTACCCAAAGATAATACTGAGAATAAAAAACTATCTTATACCCGTCAGGTTACAAAGCCACCTGTTACTAAAACAAATACGGCTGAGCCTGTAACTTCACAGCAGCCATCGGATGAAAGCTACAACACGCTTGAACCCGTATTTTTTGATGACCCTTTTGCTCAGTTCGAACAGCCGTTTAGCTTTGATGAACCAGTTCAAGAAGGTAATTTATATGACTTACTGGAAAATGTTGCTCAGTTCTATGAACAACAATTACCTCATAGCCAAAAGGCAAAAAATTACTTTAAACAGCGTGGACTAACCAATCAGACGATTCAATTTTGGCGCTTAGGCTATGCTCCAGAAGACTGGCAACACCTAGAGAAAGCCTTTCCCTATGACATTGACGGCTTAAAACAACTTGGGCTTATCCGCTCGAGCGATAATGGCCGTGATTTTGACCTATTACGTGACCGCGTTATTTTCCCAATTCGCGACCCGAAAGGCCGGGTGGTTGGTTTTGGTGGGCGTGCATTAAATGATGAAATCAAGCCCAAATATATTAACTCGCCAGATTCAGAAGTCTTTCATAAAAATCAGCTACTTTACGGACTTTATGAAGGTAGAAAGCTTAAATCTAGTGATTGGTTAATGGTTGAAGGCTATATGGATGTCATTGCGCTTCAGCAGTATGGCATTACTGGAGCTGTAGCAACGTTAGGTACCGCAAGTAATACTGAACATCTTAATATTCTATTTAAACAAAATAGCCGAATTACCATTGCTTTTGATGGCGATGCAGCCGGTCAAAAAGCTGCACGTAGAACTTTAGAAATTGCTTTACCACTTCTTAATGATGGTCGTGAACTTAAATTTTTTGTTCTACCCAATGATCACGACCCCGACTCTCTCATCCGTCGAGAAGGACTCGAAAATTTCCAAAAACTATTACAACAAGCCCCTCTTCTATCCGATTTCGTGTTTGCGCACTTAACAGGTCAACACGATATCAGTACGCCTGAAGGGAAAAGCTTAGTCATGGGTGAACTCAGAGAACTCACCGAGTTATTGCCAAAACAAGGTTCTTTCCGTTACTTACTTACTCAATCTTTCCGTGAAAAACTCGGACTAGGTAAACGTTTTACCCCACAAATCAGCCACGATGCCTCGCTCTCATTTAACATCCATACAAAAGATGAAGACTTTGCGATTGCAATTTTAATGCATCATCCTTTTCTTTATATTCATTTTGAAGGATTACGGGCTTATATTCACCAAGATGAATTATTGGCCAAAGTACTGGCAATCTTAAACCGTATTTTTGATGATTTACCGGATGATCAAGAGCTGGCAACTTATTATGTGCTTGGTGCGTGTAGTAGTTACTGTCATGAAATCGCTGATATTATGCAAAGAACAAATATTCAGGCATTAACACAGGCACCTGAAGTAGCTGACAAGTTAGCTAAGGAATATTCGCTAAGTCTGCAAGAAAGATATTTACGTCAGAAGCTGAAATCACCGATTTCTTTAATTGAATCAAGAAATCTAAGACAACAATTGAATGAATTAACAAAACAAATTAGCTTAAAGTTGTTGTCTTAATGTTTTGGCTTACGCTCATGATCAAATACATCCTGTAAATGCTGTTGTAACCATTCAAAATAATCAGGATTTTCTGCTTTAGCAGCTTCACGCAACAAGATAGATGTGGGATGCATAAGTTTTTGCGTCAAACGGTGAGCAAATTGCTGTAACACCTGTTCAGCATTCTCACCATGATGCAAAGCTTCTAGTGCATGTGTAAGCTCTTGTTGACTAATCTCTTCACTGTGCTGGCGGTAAGCATGAATTGTACTACCCGCCTCTTTAACCTTTTGATGAGTAATAAGCTGAGTAGCTAATTGATTAACCATGACCTCTGCTTCAACAGCCGCCTGACGACGTTGAGCAAGGTTCTCATCAATCACACTTTGTAAATCATCAACACCATATAAATAGACCCCATCAAGTGCTTCAACTTTAGGATCTATATCACGTGGTACCGCCAAATCAACCATTAACATTTGTTGGTAGCGGCGTTTTTTTAATGCGGCCTTAACATCAGAATAAGCAATAACTTGATATAAACTTCCAGTACAACTCGACACAACATCAGCACGATATAAATTCTCTGCTAATGCTGAAAACTCAATAATTTCAACTTCAACCTGATGTGCAATTTCCTGAGCCAACTGATCAGCGCGCTCACGGCTACGATTACAAATAATAATCTTCGCGACACCCATTTCAGCCAAATGTTTAGCCACCAAGCTATTCATTTCACCCGCAGCAACCACCATAACAGTAAGCTTTTCAGGCTTACTAAAAACCTGTAAGGCCAGTTGTGCAACTGCATAACCCATTGAAACAGCATGACTACCTACCGCTGTTTCGGAACGTACCCGTTTAGCTGCATAGAAAGCGTATTCAAAAACACTATTTAATTCAGGAGAGACTGTTTGAGCTTCTTTAGACAATGCCAAAGCGCTTTTAACCTGCCCTAAAATTTGTGGCTCACCAAGCATGAGAGAGTCTAGACCACTCGCCACTCGCATTAAATGTGTAATGGCCTGCGTATTCTCGTAACGATAAACATGATGAATTAACTGCTTTACATCAATATTATTGGCATCGGCTAACCATTTTAGAAGGCTTTCGGCGTTTTCTGCCATGGCATAAACTTCTGTACGGTTACAGGTCGAGACGACCACCAAATCCTTTAAGTTTTGGTGATGGCGTTGTTCGGCAAGCAAACGACTTAATCGCTCTGCATTGAAAGCAATTTGTTCGCGGAGTTCTACAGAAGCTGTTTGATGGTTGACACCCAATGCAAAGAAAGACATATCAGATCATCATTTCGCTAAATTTATGCTATTGTGCAACATCGGTGTCATAAAAAGCATTACTTTGGATCAATAAAAATTGCGTCAAATGAATAGCCGTATTAATTTTAACGGTGCTTCGATAAGACAGTATTCTACCACATTCTTGTTGTTAGGTAGCATGTCCTCGTATGTCTATGCACGTCCTGTGCAAGAGACCTATGCCGTGCATTCATTTGATCAGGCACTAGAGCAAACGATGGTCGCTGAATTTGCTCTAGCTTATGACGATATTCCAAACGCTTTGCATAATTACACAGTGCTTGCAATTAAAAGCAACTCTACATCAATTAAGCAGAGAGCTTTAGACGTTGCACTTGAATATAATGATTTACAAGCTGCGTTAAATATTGCTACACACTGGGTAGCTCAAGAACCTAAAGATGTACCAGCTTTATTTTATTTGTCACATATTGCTTTAAAAACGCACGAATATCAGCTTGCTGCTGAGACATTAGATAAAATTTTAAAGATAGATCCCACTGCCGATTTAGAACAAATTTTAGCTAGCATTGCTCCAGAAAATGCGCAAGATCGAGAAGTACTATTAACAGCTTTACGTTCTAGCGCAGAAAAAGACAATCCTTCTATTTTGGCACTCATCGCCAATTTAGAGGCTCAAAATGGCCAATTACAAACTGCGCTAACCAACATTAACAAAGCATTACGTCGACGTCCTAAAGTAACGAGCTTTATTTTAATGAAAGCAAACTTACTTATTGCTCTCAGCGATCAAGAAGGTGCGCTTAAATGGTATGCAAAGTCGAGTCGTAAAAATAAGAAAAATTTAGATATTCGATTAGCTGAAATCCGCTATCTCATACAAATTAACCAATCTCAGCTTGCGTTAGAAAAACTTGAAAAGATTATAGAAACCAACCCTAAAGCTGAAGAAGCCTTATTTATTGCAGGCTTAACGAGTATTGATTTAAAGCAATATGACAAAGCAGAACAATATCTTGTTGACCTACGAAACTCGGCAAAATATCAAAATGAAGCGTATTACTACTTAGCTATTAATGCGGAGCGTAAACAGCATTATGAAACTGCAAAAGCATACTATCGTTTAGTTGATGGCAGTTTATATGTGGTATCTAGACGAAACTTGATCGCAATATATGATAAACAAGAAAATTTACACGATGCTTTACGGTTCCTTACTCAAGAACGAGTAAATTATCCTCAACATGCAAGTTTCTTATATCAAGCCCAAGCTGAAATCTTAAAGAAAATGGGCAATAAAAAAGCTGCACTAAATCTATTAGATGAAGCAATTAAAAACCTACCCGACGACCCAGAACTAATTTATGCGGAAGTTTTATTACTTGATCCATATACGGACCGTGACAAGCTGGACAAAACCTTAAAACAATTATTACAACTTGAGCCCAACAGCCCAACGTATCTAAATGCATATGCTTATACACTGGCACTGCAAAACCGTCGTTTAAAAGAAGCACGTCAGTATGCAGAGCAAGCATTAGAATATGCGCCTGAACAGGCCTCAATTCTTGATACGCTAGGTTATATTGCATTTTTACAGAACGATTATGAAGCTGCGGCGGAAGCCTTAGGCAAAGCGTATGAACTTAGCCATAATATAAATATTGGCGTTCGTTATGCTAAAGCTTTGTATATGCAAGGGTCACTCACGCAATTTAGCGCAGTGTTACAACAACTTAAACAAAAACATGCCAATGATCCACAATTACAACAGCTTGATGCGTTAATTTTACCTACATCTGCAAAAAAGAGTTAAATATATGAGCAAATTTGCCCAACTGTGCACAGCGATCTGTGGATCAAGTGTATTATTTCTAACCGGTTGTCAGCATTTTACTCAACCAAAACCTGCGGTCACCCAACAAGTTCAAGACGAAAAACACTTTAATTTACAAGGTAAGATTGGGGTTCGTACACCACAGCAAACTGGTAGTGCGTTTTTTACCTGGCTTCAACAGCAAGATAATTTTGATATCGAATTAAGCGGTATTTTAGGCGTTGGAAAAACCCAAATTCAGGGTAAACCAGGCGAAGTAACTTTAAACAGTTCTAAAACAGGACTTATTAGCGCTGCCTCTCCAGAAGAACTTTTAGAGCGAGCAACAGGTTGGCAAGCACCAATTACGCACTTAACGAGCTGGATTTTAGCAAAACCAGCAACGCTAAATGCTCAAATTACGAAAGACGCTACAAATCGAGTGAGTCAACTGATTGAAGATGGCTGGACAGTTAATTTCAGTTACGATGGTGAACAAACTTTGCCAAACAAACTGGTTTTAAAGCAAGCTCTTGCTGAAGATAAAGAAAACCGTATTACAATGGTCATCCAAAACCGCTAAGTCTAATTATATAAATCTATGATTCGAGTTCCTTCCCCTGCTAAGCTCAACCTGTTTTTACATATTACAGGCCGACGTGAAAATGGTTACCATGAGCTACAAACCATTTTCCAACTAATTGATTTATATGATTGGATGACATTTACACCGACTTTGGGCGAAGAAATCAAAATTGATGGGTTGAGTGAAGTTCGAGCTGAAGAAAACTTGATTTATCGAGCAGCTCAAATACTAAAACCACATGCAAAAAAACTTTGTGGCTTGGACATCAAAATTGAAAAAAATATTCCAATGGGTGCGGGTCTAGGCGGCGGTTCATCTAATGCCGCCACAACACTTATTGTGTTAAATCAATTATGGGAATGTGGCCTAGAGAAAGAACAACTTGCGGACTACGGTGTTAAGCTCGGTGCCGATGTTCCAATTTTTATTTATGGTAAAAATGCATGGGCTGAAGGCATCGGTGAACATTTATCATTCATAGACTTAGATCAAAAACAGTTCATTATTTTAAAACCTGATTGTTTTATCAGCACTCAATTGCTTTTTTCACAAAAAACATTGACAAGAGACTCTAAGACCACTAAATTTTGCGCCTATCAGTTAGAACCTTCTAATTTTGGAAATAACTTTGAGCCACTGGCTCGGCAGTTATACCCTGAAGTAGAAGAAGCAATGCAATATTTAGATCAATTTGGTCAAGCAAAGCTTACAGGTACAGGTGCTTGTGTTTTTATTGAAGTAACGAATGAAATGAATATTGATGAAATTCTTAAGCATTCACCATGTAAATCTTACTTGGTAAATAGTTTAAAAGAATCTCCTCTTAATCATTTTAAGGTTACACGTTAGGGGCGTCGCCAAGTGGTAAGGCACCGGGTTTTGATCTCGGCATCCGTTGGTTCGAATCCAGCCGCCCCTGCCAACCTCACCTGTAATGATGATTATATTAGGGGCGTCGCCAAGTGGTAAGGCACCGGGTTTTGATCTCGGCATCCGTTGGTTCGAATCCAGCCGCCCCTGCCATCCTCTTATTTTAAAGACAGACTTAATTGCTATGCTTTTTGTTGATTAATCTTGACATTGCATTGCAAAAATATTAAAGTTCTGCCGCATTAGGGGCGTCGCCAAGTGGTAAGGCACCGGGTTTTGATCTCGGCATCCGTTGGTTCGAATCCAGCCGCCCCTGCCATCCTCTATATCATCGAATTTAGGGGCGTCGCCAAGTGGTAAGGCACCGGGTTTTGATCTCGGCATCCGTTGGTTCGAATCCAGCCGCCCCTGCCATCCTCTCCTGTAATGATGATTATATTAGGGGCGTCGCCAAGTGGTAAGGCACCGGGTTTTGATCTCGGCATCCGTTGGTTCGAATCCAGCCGCCCCTGCCATCCTCTTATTTTAAAGACAGACTTAATTGCTATGCTTTTTGTTGATTAATCTTGACATTGCATTGCAAAAATATTAAAGTTCTGCCGCATTAGGGGCGTCGCCAAGTGGTAAGGCACCGGGTTTTGATCTCGGCATCCGTTGGTTCGAATCCAGCCGCCCCTGCCATCTATTTCATTACATACCAACCGCCAAGGGTGCTTCATGCCCAATCTTGTCGTTTTTAGTGGAAATGCTCATCCACAGTTCGCTCAAAAAGTCGTAAGTCACTTACATATCCCTCTAGGTGCTGCATCAGTCGGTCACTTTTCTGATGGAGAAATTTCAGTAGAAATTACTGAAAATGTTCGTGGTAAAGACGTATTTATCGTTCAGCCTACTTGTGCCCCTACCAATGATAACCTTATGGAAATCTTGGTTATGGCAGATGCTTTGCGTCGTGCAAGTGCTGGTCGTATTACCGCTGTTATCCCTTATTTTGGTTATGCTCGCCAAGACCGTCGTCCACGTTCTGCACGTGTGCCGATTACAGCTAAAGTTGTCGCAGACATGCTTACCACTGTTGGTATTGACCGTGTCGTGATGATCGACTTACATGCTGACCAAATTCAAGGTTTCTTCGATATTCCAGTCGACAACATCTACGGTACTCCTGCTTTGCTTGCTGACTTACGTCAACAACAACATGACAACCTTATGGTGGTTTCTCCTGACGTTGGTGGTGTAGTACGTGCTCGTGCTGTTGCCAAACAGATGGGTGACATCGATTTAGCAATTATTGATAAACGTCGTCAAAAAGCCAATGAGTCGCAAGTTATGCACTTAATTGGTGACGTAAAAGATCGTGATTGCGTTATCGTAGACGATATGGTCGATACTGCTGGTACATTGTGTAAAGCAGCTGATGCGCTTAAGCAATTTGGTGCACGTCGTGTAGTTGCATACGCAACTCACCCTGTACTATCAGGTAAGGCTATTGAAAACTTACGTAATTCAGTTATTGATGAACTGGTTGTGACTGATACCATTCCTCTTTCTGAAGAAGCATTGACCTTAGGCAAGATCCGTCAGGTTTCTGTTGCTAGCATGGTTGCTGAAACGATTCGTCGTATTAATAACGAAGAGTCTATCAGTGCAATGTTCGATAGTTTATAATATTGCAGCTTTTTATAAACCCTAGCCTTGGCTGGGGTTTTCTATCACTAAACTGGTCGCAAGTTTAGTCTTTTAAACTTTAATGAGGATTTACTCATGGCAAACTTCGTATTAAACGCTCAAGCGCGTGCTGAAGACAAACAAGGGAAAGGTGCGAGCCGCCGCCTTCGTCGCGAAGCTTTAATTCCAGCTATCATTTATGGTGGCAACGCTGAGCCTGTAACTGTTACTTTAGAACTTCGTGAGCTTGTAAAAGCTTTAGAAAGCAATGCTTTCTTTGAAGAAGTTGTAGAAATCAAAGTGGGTGACAAAGTTGAAAACGTTAAAATCCAAGCGTTACAACGTCACCCATCTAAAAACACTCCTATGCACGCTGACTTCAAACGCGCATAAGTGTTTAAAGGCGTAGATTAGTGTCAAATATTTCGCTAATTGTTGGTTTGGGCAATCCTGGTTCAGAATATGCCCAAACCCGCCATAATGCAGGTTTTTGGTTCATTGAACAGCTTGCTGACAAATATGGCATTACATTAAAAAATGATCCGAAATTTCACGGAATCAGTGGACGTGGTAATATAGAAGGACACGATGTCCGTCTACTTCTACCCACTACATTTATGAACCGTTCTGGACAAAGTGTAGTTCCATTTGCAAAATTTTATCAAATTGCTCCCGAAGCAATTTTGATTGCTCATGATGAACTTGATATGAGCCCAGGTGTAATTCGTCTTAAAACAGGCGGTGGACACGGTGGTCATAACGGTTTACGTGACATTGTCCCTCATATTGGTCCAAATTTTCACCGTTTACGTATTGGTATCGGACATCCTGGCTCGAAAGAGAAAGTTTCAGGTCACGTACTTGGAAAAGCACCAAGTAGTGAACAAAGTCTGATGGATGCAGCAATTGATCATGCCCTTTCTAAAGTGAAGCTACTTGTTCAAGGACAAGTTCCACAGGCCATGAATCAAATTAATGCATATAAACCCACTTAAATTGTTGAACAATCATGCTTGCTATCTTGCTTTTTTAGGAGCAAAATGCGCATCAGCCACTTTGCCAACCGCAAAAGCTAAAGATTTCACCATAAGATCTACATCTTAGGTCTACTCAGGAGACGCTAGCCATGCTATCTCGTTTATTAAAATGCAAAATTCACCGTGCAGTTGTAACCCATGCTGAACTTCACTATGAAGGTTCTTGTGCAATTGATGGCGTATTGATGGACTTAGCTGGTATTCGTGAATATGAAGAAATTCATGTTTGGAATGTAACCAATGGCAAACGCTTCACAACTTATGCGATTCGTGGTGAAGATAACTCTGGAATTATTTCAGTAAACGGCGGTGCTGCACATCAAGCAGACGTTGGCGATTTAGTAATTATTGCTACATTTGGTGATTTTACTGAAGCTGAAGCAAATATTCATAAACCACGTTTGGTATATGCTAATCCAAATAATACAGTCAACCACACAGCGAATTGCATTCCTGTTCAAGTTGCCTAATTTATTTTAAGAATAAAAAGCCCGCATTGACGGGCTTTTATTATTTTATAAATCCTTAATAGTTCCTTCCCACCAGTTCTTTTGTTTTTCACAATTTAATGGTTGAAGCTGCTCTCCTCGTAATTCGAACAATATCGCCTCTCCTTCAGGATTTACCTTAAATTCAGCATATTTGGCTTTTTCATAACATTGAGCCAAGCCTTCTGCAAACAAGAAACTGCGAGAGGCAGGATATAAAGCCTGCAAACGATTTTCAGGATTTTTTAAAATTAACCTCTGCCCAACAAATGAATTATTGATATCTAAAATGGTACGAACTACGCGATTTTGTGAATCCAAAATAACTTTTGCGGGAACGGAAGAGCGATTAAAAATCACCTGTTCCAGAGCCTCACCTTCACTTCCTGCAAGAGCTTTAAGAGATTGTAAATGTAATTCATAAGCCAGTGCCATATAGTCACCTTGTAAAATTGAACGAGGATCAACTGGCTTAAGCTCAATGAAAATACTTTTACTATGGTGCAGATGCCATTCGTTTTTCGCCACTAAACCTGCAAAAAATAATAGCGTAATAAAGGCAAGAATAAGAGAAAAATACTTTTTCATTCTTTCTCTCCTTTAACAAGATCATTTTTATTTTTACGTTGAAGTAACCAAGACAGAGCCAACAAAACAATACCCGAAATAAAAATAGATGCACTCTTAGCTAGAAAAGTTATTTGTAAGTTGTAATAGAGCTGCCAGAACACAAAAACGAATACTGTTAAGCTCACTCCATACACAATATAATCTTTCTTTTTTAATGCCCACGTTAAAATAATAAGCAGGATGAAAATTTCAAAATATCCCAACACAATAAGTAACACACCAAATATTAAAAAGGCGCAAAAAGTGAGTGTATTAAGTTGTCGATATAAATGAAGAACACTAAAGCAAAGTAACCAGACAACAGGTAGCAAATATAAAACCCATAACTGCTGATTTATCGAATTTTCTGATGCCAACCCCATAAAAGTATTGAAAAAAGAAGCTACAAGAATTACGACCAGCACGTATAAAAAAATACTACGCTCATATAGGGCTATTGATTCCCTCTTAGGTAAGAGCACCAAACTAAAAACCAAGTAACTGAGCAAAGTTAAATTTAAATAAGTCTGAGTAGAATGTATTGACCATAATGAATGGTCCAGTTGTAGCAAATAGATAAAAGCTATGCCATACGTAGCAAGCATTTGACTTAAAATGAAGAACCAATGTGGTTTAAGAAAATAACTAATACATAGAATAAAAATCTGTGCAATTAAAACCCATAGAATTTGATCTGTTTCTGAACCAAGATGAAACAAGAAAGCGGTCTGCCCACTGATAAACAAACAATAGGCAAATTGCCGAAAGAAATAGCTTTGTGATTTCTTTAAAAGAATAAATGCCAATCCAACAAAAACAACTCCAATAACTAAAGAAATAGTCTCCCAAAACACCAGCGTAAAAGCTGCAAGTGCCAAGCCAGCAAGCCAAGCACCAATTGCCAATGGAATGATATAAAAGCGGCTTTGACGAAAAATTTTTATTAAAAGATAGCTAATCAGCGCAAACCAAATAAAAATAATGCCTGCAATCAATAAAAATATAAACTCATTAGAGTCTTTAAATAAGTTATTAACCCCATCTACAAGCCATATGGTTGCAGTCACACCCAGAACAGCTGCCATCAAACTAGCACATAGCTGATCATCTTTTTTGAAGAAATAATAAAAAGCGATTATTCCTGAAAAGAAGGCAGAGATCAGATAAGGAATATTCTCATTCGATAAATATTGAATCATTCCAATAATCGAAATAACGGCGAACCAAGCGATAAAGACAAACCTTAAAGCACGATATTTCTTTATACATACCCAAAACTCAATAAGGCTTAATAGATTTAGAGCGATTAAATATAAATAAGGAAACTTTTCAGACCAGAAAGTCTGTTTAAAAAATAAAAAAAGTGTAAGTTGGCTGGTAATACAAATTAAAGCAAAGATTCCAATATTCGGCCGATATAACCACGGTAATAAAAGCAATGTCCAAATTAAAAAAAGCAAATAACTGTCTGCACCAGTTTGATAAACCTGTCCAATTACAGCCAAGCTTAAACCTATCATCAAACCACTAACGCTATGTAAGGTCTGCCTAACCCCATCACTTAATGTATCTTTTATGCTGAACCAAGCTGTAACAACTAATATAACGGGCGGGATCGCGAGTTGAATACTGTCTGGAAGCATAAACCAGTTAGCAGCAATTAAATACAGAATACTTACCGCCATAAATACATAACTGAAAACATGGAGGTGCTGAATAAATGAGCTATTGGTAAGAGGGTAATCATCTCTTATCTGCATGAAACACCTATTTTATTTATAATTTTCTATAAAAAACATAGCATTCCATTTTCATATCAACAAGTAAGCTCTTGTTAAAAAGCCTATTTCGATTTATGAAAATGCTTATTCATAAAGAAACTTAGCATTCTATAAAAGCATCTAGCCAATTTTGCCAAGCGCGCTATAATAAAACCCATCGCTTCAGGGCGGGGTGTAATTCCCCACCGGTGGTAAAGTTAATTTTTATAAATAGATTAACAAGCCCACGAGCTTAAATTGTTTAATTTGAGCAGATTTGGTGAAACTCCAAAGCCGACGGTATAGTCCGGATGAAAGAAGACGACGAACTGGGATAAATCCGTTTTATTTCAGTGCCAGCCTGTTTTTACATCAGTCCTGAAATGTTCAACCGTATTTTTTACGAGAGCGTTTCATTATGTCTAGCTTAATTCAACCAGAACTTTTTTTCTCAGCCCTCTCTCCTGCTGAGCAACGCATTCAACAAGCATTAGAAGATATCCGTCAAGGCAAGCCTGTCTTGGTTATGGACGACTTTGATCGCGAAAATGAAGCAGATTTAATTGTTGCAGCCGAAACTTTAACGGTAGAAACAATGGCACGTATGATTCGTGATGGCTCTGGTATCGTATGTTTATGCCTTACAGAAGAGCTAGCAGATCATCTAGAACTCCCTCCAATGGTTTCTCAAAACTCGAGTCAGTTTCATACCGCTTTTACAGTGACCATTGAGGCAGCTCAAGGCGTTACCACTGGTGTTTCTGCTAAAGACCGTGTAACAACCATTCAAACTGCTATTAAAGATGGTGCTGTTGCAAGTGACTTAAATCGTCCGGGTCACGTTTTCCCATTACGTGCACGTAATGGTGGAGTCCTTACTCGTCGAGGTCATACCGAGGGAACAATTGATCTAGCAAGATTAGCCGGTTTAAAACCTGCTGGTGTGTTATGTGAATTAACCAACCCAGATGGCACGATGGCATCAGGCATTCAAGTTTTAGCATATGCTCAAACTCATCACTTAACGGTGATTACGATTGAAGAACTTGTTCAATACCGCCAGCAACACGGTATTTAAATAAAAAAGGTTTGGCTTTAGATCAAAGCCAAACCTTCAAATCAAAATTTAATAATATTTAAGAAACTTTCTTTTGTGCTGCCAGTTCTTCAACATAGTCCAAAAGCTCAGAAAACTGCTTAATCATTGCTTTTGGCTGTGCTTGAGCAAGTTCCTCTGCTGTTCCGTAACCATAAGTCACCGCTACCGCCTCAATACCGTTATGACGAGCACCCAAAACGTCATATTGGCGGTCACCGACCATTAAACACTCTTCTGGGTTTAATTGCTCATGCTCAAGAATATAATGGATAAGGTCAGCTTTATTAGTGCGCTCACCCGTTAACTCACTCCCATAGATATGTACAAAGTATTGGCTTAATTCAAAATGCTCCAAGATACGTTTTGCATAAATCGTTGGTTTAGCAGTTGCAACAAATAAACGATATCCTTCTTTTTTTAAAGCGCTAAGCGTTTTTGCAACAGATGGATATACTTCATTTTCGAACAGGCCAACCACCGAAAAACGCTCGCGATAAGCAAGTAAAGCTTGTTCAGCTAAAGCATCATCTTGAGTAGCTAATAATTTTGCGAGTGATGGCTTTAGTGGTGGGCCAATTGTCCAGTCAATATCTAAATCGGCAGCCAATGGATAGCCTAATTTCTCCATTGCATAGCGAATTGAAGTATGGATTCCAACTTTTGGGTCTGTTAAGGTTCCATCTAAATCAATCAAAATATGTTTTATAGCCATTCAATCATTAACCCAGTAAAGTATTTAATTCAATTGGTCGAGAGTTTAATCAAACTCTCTTATACTAACGTAAATTTAAATTGAAAAGGAAATAACCGTGCGTCCAACCGTACTTTGTTTCTCGGGTTTAGACCCTTCAGGTGGTGCAGGTTTACAAGCCGATATTGAAGCAATTGGACAAAGTGGTGCCCATGCAGCAATTGCATGTACTGCCCTCACCATTCAAAACTCACAACAAGTATTTGGCTTCGAAGCAACCTCAAAAGAACT
Organism: Acinetobacter sp. LMB-5; assembly: GCF_001541635.1. Lineage (NCBI taxonomy): Bacteria > Pseudomonadati > Pseudomonadota > Gammaproteobacteria > Moraxellales > Moraxellaceae > Acinetobacter > Acinetobacter sp. LMB-5. The sequence goes on from NZ_LRDR01000009.1 coordinate 40,844, forward strand.
CTTATTAGCACAAGCAAATGCAGTTGTAGGTGACTTACCCATTAAATGTGTTAAGTCAGGCATGCTTGGCACAACAGATAATATTGCGGCACTAGCTGAATTTTTACGTGCTCATCCTGACTATCAATATGTACTTGATCCTGTTTTAGTCGCAAACAGTGGCGGCTCTTTAGGTGATCAGGCAACTCTCGTTAAAGCGTTCTTTGAACTTATTCCTCTAGCCACAATTATTACTCCAAATACCGTTGAATTACGTGCTCTAACAGGTATTACTGATTTAGATCAAGCCACTCAAAAGCTTTTTGAAATGGGTGCTAAAGCTGTTCTAGTGAAAGGTGGACACGAAGATACACCAGATCATATTAAAAATAGTTTATATATCGATGGTGAACTAGCAGCGAGTAGTAGCTGTCCTCGCCTTGAAGGTGAATATCACGGCTCAGGTTGTTCTTTAGCTAGCTTTATCGCTGGCCGTTTAGCTTTAGGTGATTCTTTAAAAATTGCCGTACAGCATGCTGAAACATGGTTATTCGGTGTTTTAAAAAATGCAGACACCCCTATACCAAACGGACAAAAGATTCCAAAGCGTTTTTAAAAGCACAAAAAAGGCGCTTAAAGCGCCTTTTTTTATTAACCTCAATTATTGAGGAATACGTAAAACTTGTCCAGGGAAAATCTCATCTGGATCTTTTAGCATTGGTTTATTTGCTTCAAAGATTTTTGGATATTGATTTGCATCACCGTAAACTTCTTTCGCAATTTTTGAAAGGTTGTCACCTGATTTCACCGTATAAAATTTACTTTCCGGTTCAGGAGTTGCCACTGTCATCTGGTCATCTACTTGAGCCACATGATCAATGTTTCCAACAATAAGAATAATTTTCTCTTTATCCGCTTGGCTTTTTACCTGCCCTTTAATAATTGCAGTATCAGTAGTACCGTTATAGGTTACAGATAAGCCTTCTACCCCTAAGCCCAAACTTTTAATTAAACCTAATAATTTATTTGCAACTTCTTGTGCAGAAGGTTCTGCTGGTGTTGCTGGAGCTGGTTGTGGTTCTGCTGGTGCGGTATTTTTCTTGCCAATACCTTTTACAAAATCAAAAAGACCCATCTTTTAGTCCTCATATTATTGTTTATAGTAAAGTCATTAAACTGACCTTTATTGTTATACTTCAAAAAAGTTATACCTCTGCTATCAATTGAGGTTGATCTTGTAAAAATATGTATCTCTTAAATTTTTTCTAAAATAAAAAAAGCCACCTTACGGTGGCCTTCTTTTTATTCAGCAATATGCGAATTAACCAAGTTTTTTAGTTACATAGTCAATTGCAGATTGAACTGTAGTGATTTCGTTAGAATCTTCATCAGGGATAGTGATGTCGAAGTCATTTTCGAAAGACATAACAAGTTCAACTAAATCTAAAGAGTCAGCACCTAAGTCATCCATAAAAGATGCTTCGTTTTTAATCTCTTCAGCTTTAAGACCAAGTTGTTCTGCAACCGCTTGTTTAACGCGTTGTTCGATATCGCTCACAGGAATTCTCCTCATTGCTTGTGGCGTTTAATTTGCCACTAGTTTAATTGAATATAAAAATTTTTAAAAGTTTATACATCGGCGTTAGGCCATGTATAAACCACCATTTACATGTAATACCGTACCGGTAATGTAACCTGCTTTATCACTTGCAAGGAAACTCACCGCATTTGCGATATCTTGTGGCTCACCTAAGCGATTTAAAGCCACTTGATCACTCATTTTTTTGCGAATGTCTTCACTAAGTGCATCTGTCATTTCTGTTGCAATAAAGCCTGGCGCCACACTGTTTACAGTAATTTGGCGGCTACCCATCTCTTTTGCAAGGCTACGGCTGAATGCTTCAATACCTGCTTTAGCAGCAGAATAGTTCGCTTGGCCTGGGTTTGCAAAGTGAGCTACAACAGAACTGATATTAATAATTCGACCAAAACGTGCCTTCGTCATACCCTTAAGCACACGTTTAGATAAACGATAAACTGCTTTAAGGTGAATGTTGAGAATGTCATCCCAATCATCTTCAGACATACGAAGCAACAAATTGTCTTTCGTAATACCTGCATTGTTAACTAGAACAAGTACAGGACCATAGTTCTGTTCAATATGAGAAACGACTGCTTCAATCTCGTCGAGATTACGCACGTCGAGCGCCAAACCTGCACCTTGTTCACCAAAGCTATCACTTAACTTTTGTGCACCAGATTCAGAAGTCGCAGTACCTACAACAAAATAACCGTCTTGAATAAGTTGCTGGGCAATGGCAGCGCCAATACCCCGACTCGCGCCCGTTACTAATGCAACTTTGCGTTCTTGTGTCATGCAATTTTTCCTTCTGCCACTAAAACAGCATTTAGGGCATCTTCCATTTTGCTCTTACTATCAATAGAAAAAGCTTTTTCAATATTTGGTAAACGCTTTGCGAGGTTACTCAATACTGTACCTGGACCACACTCAACAATGTATTGAATACCTTGGTCTTGTAGAGACTGCATGGTACGTGTCCATTGTACTGATTGGTACAATTGTGCAGTTAATGCCTGACGCAATTGAGCAACATCGGTAGCTATTCCCGCGTTGACATTTTGTATTACAGGAATGGTAGGTAGCTCAATGGCAGTTTGTTCCAAAGCTTCTGCAAATTTCTCAGCAGCAGGTTTCATCAACGAACAATGAGAAGGAACCGATACAGGTAAAGCAATTGCTTTAGCTGACTGCTCTTTTGCCAAAGCCATGACTTCTTGTACAGATGCAGTACTGCCTGCAATTACAACTTGGCCTTGTGAATTATAGTTTGCAGCTTCTACAGAACCTTCACCTGACGCACTCACGGTTTGACAAAGTTCAACCACTTTTTCATCAGCCAAACCAAGGATTGCAGCCATAGCCCCTTGGCCCTGAGGTACAGCACTTTGCATGAGCTTGCCACGCAAGTTAACTAATTTAACTGCATCCGCCAAGCTCATAGAGCCTGCAGCTACCAATGCACTGTATTCACCTAGTGAATGTCCTGCAAGGTATTTAGGTGCCAGACCACCTAAATCAAGCCATACACGCCATAAAGCGATACTGGCAGTTAATAACACAGGTTGGGTATTTTCTGTTTGGTCGAGACCTTCGCCACTTTGCGCAATATGCCAAAGATCAAATCCAAGAGCATCTGAAGCTTCTGCAAAAGTTTGCCCGACCCCACTAAACTGTTCTGCTAGTTCAGCAAGCATACCGACTTTTTGTGAACCTTGACCAGGAAACACAAATGCAGTTTTTGTGGCTAAAGCTACTTGTTCAAGACGTTTAGCAGACATAAGAAATCCTTTTTTGGGTTTTCACTCATTTCTGGAGCGGAAATTTAACATGTTATTTATATATTTATAATTGCGAAAAACAACAAAAAAAGGGAGCTTTCGCTCCCATTTTTTCTATACTTAAGCATCACGCTTAATGCATATCATGCAATTATTCAGCATCAGCTGCTTTAGCGAATAATTGACGACCACGGTAGAAACCGTCTTTAGTCACGTGGTGACGACGATGAGTTTCACCAGTTGCTTGGTCTACTGTTAATGCATTCTCGGTTAAAGCGTCATGTGAACGGCGCATGTCACGGCGAGAGCGACTTTTACGGTTTTGCTGAACGGCCATGATGGCTCCTTACAAAGATCGAAAAAATGGATCAGAACAAATTCAGTTGTCTTATCTCACAATTATAACACAAATTATGAGTTAAGTTTACCCTTCAAACCTGCCAAAACATCAAACGGATTATCCCGTTTTTCTTCGACAACATTCTGAATGGTAGGTTGATGTTTATGTTCACAAGCATCATGCTTGGGAGATAAAGGCATCAACAATAACAGTTCATCTTCTAGTAATGCGAGTAAGTTAATCGAGGCAGGCGTATCATAATCGCCTTTCGTCGAAGACTCACTTTCACCTAAAACGATGAAATCAGCATCCTCATCCAAGCGCTCTATCAGTGACTCATCATCCACTAATGCAATATGGAAGTCTAAGACAAGAGGCATTTCAACAGGTTCCAAACAACGTTGGCACTCCATTGGAACTTTCGTGTCCATGTGACCGTCCATCCACACAATGCGATGATATGCATCCATTGATAGCTTACAGTCTATGTTGATCAATTGATTATCAATTGATCCAACAGCTTCACGAGCGATACGAACAAAGCGAGACAAGGGCAGTTGACCTGACCATGTAAAGCCTTGTTCAGCCCATTTAAACGGCTCAATCTGTGCCGGAAAGGTATTTGCTGACATAATTAAGGCGGCAATTCTACAAATTCATCGGTACTCTGTCAAAGATTAAGATACAATTTTGCACTTCTTTAGACAGAACTCGGGGTAAATTAAGCAATGCACCTGTTGCAGCCGCAACCTGAAGTTAACACTTCATTACTCGTTTGCACCCATTCAACTCATCAGAACACTATTGTACCTGACCCAGTGCAACTCTCACCATGGTCAAGCTCAAAATCGGAGTCTGAGCAAGTTGATTGGCTTATTTTACACTTTAATCACTGGTTTTCCCACCATAATGTGACATTAGTTCGTGGTGATTTTGAACCTGAATATTTTCCAGCGACAAATAAAGAACCAGCCAAGATCCAATTTGCTCACGGTTTCTTTAATAGTGCTTTGCATGAAATTAGTCACTGGTCTATTGCAGGTGAAAAAAGACGTCTATTACCAGATTTAGGTTATTGGTATGCACCTGATGGTCGCACCCAAGAACAGCAAAGTTTATTTGAACAAGTAGAAATTAAGCCACAAGCAATTGAATGGTTATTTGCGCAATCTTTTGGCCGAAAATTTAGAGTTTCACTCGATAACCTTACAGGTGATAGCGGTGATGGCAAACTATTTAAAGATAACGTTTATGCTCAAGTGCAACGTTACTTTTCGGGTGAAGCTAAGTTGCCACGTGATGCAGCAGCATTTATTGGTTTTATTTGCCAATGTACACGTTCGGGTACACCTTTACAATTAAATGAATTTAAACGTGAACTCCTTGATTAATTGACAAAAAAGCTACGTTAATTGCTTGCCTAGGCCATTTAAAAAGCCTAATAATTATTTTTAACACTGGCGTGATGGAGTCTCTAAAATATGATGCATTTACATGTACATCCTGAAAATCCACAGCAACGCCTCATTGCCCAAGCGGTTGAACGTATCCGAGCAGGAGATGTTGTGGTCTACCCTACCGATGCTGCCTATGCGATTGGGTGTCAAATCGGTAATAAAAATGCCATGGAACGTATTGCACAGATTCGTGGCTTAGGGCCTAAACATCAATATGCCATTATGTGCTGTGACTTATCTGATATTGCAACTTATGCAAAAGTTGATAATGCGACATATCGTTTATTGAAAGCGAATACACCAGCTATTACTACATTCATTTTACCTGCAACAAGTGAAGTTCCCCGTAGATTGATGCACCCTAAGAAGAAAACAATTGGCTTACGTATTCCGAGTAATCCAATTTGTCAGGCTTTATTACAAGAGCTTGGCGAGCCCCTACTCACCAGTACATTAATTTTACCAGGCCAAGAAGACCCTCTAGATGACCCTTACGATATTGAAAATCAGTTAGATAAACGAATTGATGTATTTATTGACGGAGGTTTTGGTACCTTGACCAGTACAAGTATCGTTGATTTATCGGGCGAACATCCTGAAATTATCCGCCGTGGTGTTGGCGATGTAAGTGCTTTTGAATAAGCACTTACTTTTTTACCAATAGTTTAAAAAAAAGTATTATCACTCAAAAAAATACTCTTTATTTATTTTGGATTTTTTTTACACTTTAGTCGTTAAGTAATTTATTAAAAGACACAATTCATTTAGAATGATTTTCACTATCTGCTGTTCTTCTACTTACAGCTGTCTAGGACTTGAGTAACAAGTCTCATGCTTTTGAAAATTCGCGTGGCTTATAATCGTAATGAATCAATCACTTCATCAATCCATGGAAGACGCTCCACACATCCGTGTTTTAGATGAGTGGCAGGACAAAATTCCAGAAGATCTCTATATACCTCCAGCTGCATTTGAGATTTTGCTCGAGCAGTTTGAAGGTCCATTAGATTTTTTAATTTATCTGATTCAGAAAAACGGTTTCGATTTAATTCAACTCGATATTGCTCCTATAGCGACTCAATATTTGGCCTATATGGATAGCATGAAATCTTTAAATATCGAGTTGACAGCAGATTATATGGTGATGGCTGCTTTATTGGCTGACTTGAAGTCTCGCCTACTTCTACCAAAACCTACAATTATAAGCATTGAAAAAGACCCTAAGCAGGAGCTTATTGATCGTCTTGAAACCTATCTACGCATTAAGCAAGCAGCTGAGCGTTTAGGCCAAATGCCAATTCTCGAGCGCGATACATTTAGTGCCAATGTGAGCTTGGGACATATCTCACCTGTTTATGAAGGTTACGATATCTCAGCGCTACATGATGCGTTGTTCTGTGTATTTAATCGCCCCGAACCTATTACCCATGTTGTCGCTCAAGAACCTGTTTTACTCGAAGAACGCATTGCATATATTGAAGAGAAATTAGAGTCTGGTGACGTGTTAAGTTTTAAAGAATTACTCAATCCCCAGCAAGGTCGTATGGGAATGGTTGTTACTTTTATGGCAGTTTTAGAATTGACTCGCCAACAGAAAATTAAAATTATTGCCACTGGTATTGAAGCCCCGTTAGCAATTCAAGGATCTTCAATATGAGTAGTTTTGAACAACATAATAGTGATTTGTCATTAGCAGACATACATCATGAAGTCTTATTACAACTTGAAGCAATTATCTTTGCCAGTGAAGCGCCTGTTTCAATTGCCCGCTTAAAAGAAGCATTTAACAATCAATATAATAAACAACAGCTTCGTCAACTTTTGCAACAGCTCGCGCTATTGCAACATGGTCGGTCTATTGAGCTGATTGAAACAGCACAAGGGTTTCGCTTTCAGGTAAGATCTAAATATCGTAGTATTATTGCGCAAATTTGGCCAGAGCGACCAACAAAACTGTCGCCTTCATTACTAGAAACCCTGGCTGTCATTGCTTATCATCAACCGGTTACCCGAGCTGATATTGAACAAATTCGTGGTGTATCTAATAATAGTCAGATTCTTAGAACACTATTTGACTGGAACTGGATTAAAGAAGCCGGTTTTAGAGATTTACCCGGAAGACCTGCGTTGCTAATTACAACGCCTCAGTTTCTGAATGCTTTTGGTCTAGCCTCTCTAGGCCAATTGCCTCCCCTACAGAACGCCAAGGAAGCCTTTATGGCTCTCGATGCAAATGCACCGAAATCATAAAGAGGTGGACTGTTGATCATTATGTCTAAGGTTGTGCTGTCATGAGTGAAAAATTGCAAAAAGTATTAGCGCGAATCGGATTAGGTTCCCGCCGATATATGGAAGAGGTTATTGCCGCAGGACGCGTGAGTGTAAACGGTCGTGTTGCCCAAGTGGGTGAGCGCATTGAACCAGGCGATGAATTACGCATTGATGGCCGTAAAGTTCAGTTTCAGATTGAAGACGAAATTCGTCGTCGCGTACTGATTTATTATAAGCCTGAGGGTGAAATCTGTTCACGTAATGATCCTGAAAAACGCCCAACCGTATTTGATCATTTACCACAAATTGCCAATGACCGCTGGGTAATGGTAGGTCGTCTGGATATTAACAGTACTGGTTTATTACTATTCACAAATGATGGTGAACTTGCTAACCGCTTAATGCACCCATCTAATGAAATCGAACGTGAATACGCTGTTCGAGTAATGGGTGAAGTAACGCCAAAACTACGCCAAAACATGGTCAACGGAGTAGAGCTCGAAGATGGCCCTGCCAAATTCGAATCATTCTCTGAAATTGGTGGTGAAGGTATTAACCGCTGGTACCAAGTTGTAGTAAAAGAAGGTCGTAATCGCGAAGTACGTCGTATTTTTGAATCGCAAGATCTTAAAGTAAGCCGTTTATTACGTACACGCTACGGCACAGTTATTTTACCGCGCGAACTACGTACTGGTCGTTGGATGGAACTCGACAAAACTGACATCGACAACTTAGCAAAATCAGTTGAGTTAAAACCACGTCAAGGTACAGGTTTATTTGGTATGGCGAAACGCCGTACTGATCGTATGACTGAAAAACCAATGGCTGCGCGTCGTGGCGGATACTTACGTCAACAACGTCGTGATGATGAAAAAGAAGCTCCTGTTAACACAGGGAACCAACGTAAATCGACTGGTTTTAACCGCGGTTCGAAGAAATTCTAAGATATTAAAAAGATGTAAAAAACCGCTCAAATTAGAGCGGTTTTTTATAGCCGTTTAACTTAATTCATTTTTGCCAGTTCAATCCATTCAGCTTCGGGGAAATGAATAGCTAAATAATCTTTCAAAAAATTTGAAGTATCTTGAGAAATTAATGGATCTTTTGATTCATCTTTTAGGTTATAAACCAAGGCATGCAACTTCAGCCCACGAGACTTAAGTGCTTCAAGACTAAGCAAAGTATGGTTAATACTTCCTAAACGACCTGATGTTACTAAAATAACGGGAAACTGGTGCTGAGCGACGTAATCAATGGTCAGCAGGCTTGTGGTTAATGGCACCATTAAGCCTCCGGCACCTTCCAACAATACGATTTCAAAACGCTCCGCCAATGTTTTGGTTGCATTTTCAATTTTTTGAAAATCAATTTCTCGGTTATCAAGACGTGTTGCAAGATGAGGTGAAGCAGGATAACTGAAGATTTCAGGCATGGTTAGCTTGTCATGATCTTCTTGAAACCAGCCCTGTCCCATAATTTCACGATGCTTTTCAATATCCTCAGAAATATCAGCATTACCTGTCTGAATGAGTTTTTGGGTAATCACTTTTTTACCCTGCTCAGTCCATAATTTTGCTAAAAATCCTGTTGCGTAAGTTTTACCAATTTCGGTATCAATCCCGCTCACAAAATAGATCTGGCCACTCATTTACTTCATTCTCCGGGCAATGCAATAAATCGGATGATATTTTAGGGAATACCCATCGGTATGTTTAAACCGATCATAATCTTGATAAAACTGTTGTAAAGTTTGCTTAGTCCAACGATGCTGCGCCGTTGCTGTTACACCTGTTGCTTTTAAATGCTGTAACACGTCTTTAGGTGAATCGAAATAGAGTTGAGTTTCTGATTCTGACAAATGCAAAATCTCAAAACCAGCCTGAATTAAGGCACTATTCCAATTTTCAATTGACCAATAACTTAAACCTTGTCCTGTTAATTCTTTAATCTCTAATAAGTTTTTAGAGCCAAATGTTGAAAAGCATAACCAACCTTGCTCAGTTAAAGCCTCATTACAACGTTCGAGCAAGCGCGGTAAATCTTGCATCCACTGTAAAGCTGAACCTGAAACAATCATATCTAGCTGCTGAGGAAAATCTAACGCCTCAACGTCTCCAATCAACCATTTCAAACTTTCTTGATGACTAAAGTGCTGCTGCACATCTGCATACAGATCATTCAAAATTAACTCTTCGATTTGAAAAGATGCAGTAATAAGACGAGTTAAATTGCCAGAACCACAACCAATTTCAAAAACACGTAGCATCGTCCTCGGGCAAAATTGCTTTAGTAAATTCGTTAAATTTTGGCAAATTTGTTTTTGAACAATTGCATGCTCTGAATAGGTTTGCCCTGCTTTGGCAAAACGCTGGGCAACTAAGTTTTTATTCAAACTCACAGAAAACTCACCAATTCTTCAAGTTCATGTTGCTGCACCATTGATGTTAAAGAAATACGCAAACGCGAACTATTTTTCGGTACTGTTGGTGGACGCACAGGCATAGCATAAAAACCACTTTCCTGAACCTGTTTTGCTTTATCGATAGCAGCTTGACTCTCTCCAACAATGACTGGAATGATATGGCTGGTCGATGGACTATCGTAGCCCTTCTGTACAACAGCTTGTTGAAGATATTGGCTAATATTTTTTAAGTGTTCACGCTGAGATTGAGAGATTAATACTTTCTCAAAAATAAAGTTTGCCCATGCCATAACAATCGGTGGCTGTGCAGTACTAAAAATAAGTGGGCGCATTTTATTAATGAGATAATCTTTAACAATTGGATCGCAAATAATGTAACCACCGACTGCTGCTAATGCTTTGCCTAATGTACCGACTAGAAAATCAATTTCCTGAATCACATTATATTGTTCAGCACACCCTAAGCCTTGCTGACCACGCACCCCAATTGAATGCGCTTCATCGACATATAACATAGTTTTAGCAAAACGTTTTTTTAGCTGAACTAAAGCGGCTAAATCCGTCTCATCACCGTCCATACTAAAAATACTTTCTGTGACCACAATGATTCGTTCAATCTTGTCTTCATCATGATATTTTTGGAGGAGTTGTTCCAAGTGTTGTAAATCATTATGTCGATAACGCACATACTGAGCGCCAGATAAACGTATACCGTCAATCATACTGGCATGAACTAACTTATCCGCCAATATTAAAGTTTTACTATCAGCAATAGCTGGTAAAATACCAATATTCATATGGTAGCCACTATTAAATAATAGTGCCGCGCGACCACCAAATGCTTGGCTTAGGCTATTTTCTAATTGTTCATATTCGTCAAAATTGCCCGTTAATAGACGTGAAGATGAAGAACTAAAATAGCTACGCTCGATTGGAAAGCTATCTAAAAACTCTTGACGAAGATTGATATCAGCAGCCAACCCGAGATAGTCATTTGAAGCTAAGTTGAGCATCGTTTTATTTTGAATTGTAATAAAACGTCCGTGCTGCACATTTGGGGTAAATTGTCTAAAGTTACCTTGTTGCTTTAACTCATCTAATTCGGCAGAAAAATGATCAAGCAATGACATCTTAATTCGCTCCCTGCATCGTTTGAACAACTTCAACCAACTGTTCGAGCAAATCGCTTAACTCTTGATGCGTAATGACATACGGTGGCATCACATAAACCAATTTTCCAAAAGGACGGATCCAGATTCCGCGGTCTACAAATTGTTGCTGTAAGGTTTTCATATCAACATTAAAGGTGAGTTCTACTACACCAATTGCACCCAGCACTCGCACATCGGCAACATAATCAAGCTGACTTAAAGGCGTTAAATATTGACTTAACTGTTGCTCAATTCGCTCAATATTAGCCTGCCAATCTTGCTCAATTAATAATTGGGTACTTTTTAAAGCGACCGCGCAAGCAAGTGGATTGGCCATAAAAGTTGGGCCGTGCATAAACACCCCAGCCTCACCGCGACTAATGGTTTCTGCAACATGCTTTGTCGTTAAGGTAGCAGATAACGTCATGTAGCCGCCTGTTAAGCCCTTACCTATACACATAATGTCTGGCTCAACTTGGGCATGCTCCCATGCAAAGAGCTTACCCGTGCGACCAAAACCAGTCGCAATTTCGTCAAAAATTAATAACAGATTATATTGTTCACAAAGTGCTTTCGCCTGAAGTAAATATTCAGGATGATAAAAACGCATCCCCCCTGCACCTTGAACAATCGGCTCAATAATCAGTGCAGCAAGGTTTTCATGATTTTGCTGAATAGCTTGCTCTAGCTCAGCAATATCTTCTTGGTTCCACTCTTCATGAAATTTGGTTTGCGGTGCTGCTACAAAAAGACGGTTCGGTAAACTTGTACCAAAAATTTGATGCATGCCTGTCACTGGATCACAGACCGACATCGCATTCCATGTATCACCGTGATAACCAGAACGTGTAGTAATAAAATTTGTTTTTTGTGGTTGGCCTTGTGCTGTCCAGAATTGCACAGCCATTTTCAAAGCAACTTCAACGGCAACCGAACCTGAATCTGCATAGAAAATTTTATCGAGACTCGGTGGAGTAATTTTTAAAAGAATTTTTCCAAGTTCAATTGCAGGATCATGAGTTAAACCACCAAACATGATATGCGACATGTTCTGTAATTGATCTGTCACTGCCTGATTGAGTTCAGGGTGGTTATAGCCGTGAATTGCACACCACCATGACGACATACCATCAATTAAAGTCTTACCATCATCTAGTTCAATCGTTGCCCCATAGGCACGTTTAACTTTAAACGTTGGTAAAGGTTGGGTCATTGAGGTATATGGATGCCAAATATGTTCCAAATCAAAATTATCGGTCATCCTCTATACCCTTTTACAGCAATTAAATCTTTCATTTAGCACATGTTAAACCTGTTAAGAATGAAAGAAAATTGCGAGATCAACCAAAGCTTATTAACTTTGCTGATGAATTGTTAAAAATTGGCAGATTTCTTCAATTGTTCGGTCCACTTCTAGATATGGAAAAGCATGAGTAGCGCCTTCTAGCACTTTATAATTCATGTTTTCTGTCATGATATTCTTGAAATTTTCAATAATTTTGCAAGGAACGACCTTATCTTGCTCGGCAAACACATGAAACTGCGGACCTGGGTAGCTTTTTAAGTTATCTACCAAATTTAGTTGTTCAAGCATTTTCAAACCCAGTGATAGCAATTCAATTGAAGGCGGATTTGCTATGTTTTGTATGCTTACCCAATCTTGTTTGGCCTGAGATGAACCGAGTGTAATTAAGTAATAAAAACGCTTTAAAGTGGCTTGCGGGTTTTGTAAAAAAGAAGTCTTAAATTGACTAAACACATCAGCAGGCATAGCAGTTTGCCAATTATCGTTGGTAACAAAACAAGGATTTGAAGCGAGTGTAATTAATGTTTTAGTTTGACCTGTTTGCTCATAAAAAGTATTAACCAATTGAGTTGCTAACTGTCCACCTAAAGACCAACCTATTACTACATCAACCTCAGCAACTAAATCAAGCTGGGCACGATACTTACCATCTAAAATATTAAAAATATTAATAAGTTGTGTTTGATAGCCAGCTTTTTCCAATTGCAATTTAAGGGACTGCAAAGGCTCCACTCCTACTCCCCAACCTGTAATTAATAAAATTTTATTTTGTAACTTCATATGCCTGCTCAAAGCCGATTTTATAAGGATTATATAATATTATCGGTTTAAAATATCTTTTAAAATCAATATAAAAAACAAATTTTAGAGCATAAAATTAAGCATTTATAATAAGATAATATTCTGAAATATATTGATAAATAAGACCTGCATTATTCATAGTAAACATACAAAAATTTAATTATCTAAACATTGAAGCCAATCAAAAAACAACATACTCCACACTTCGCCTATAAATCCATTATGCAATGTAATTAATGTTAATACTTATGTTTTTTTATTAAAAGAAATGACTCATCAATTCATTTTAATGCTAGAAGATTAATTATTGATCAGAAAATATCAGGAAGGCTAATATGAACAGTCAAAACACAATATCTGATGGGAGAGAAAAAAACACATCTTTTGTTACACCCAATGATATTATAAACAACTTATCTTTAGATAAAAATTACTGCTTATTTTTGGATATTGATGGCACACTAGCACCCTTTCAAATTAATCCTGAGCATAGTTTTATTCCAAACGCCACATTAGAAACTATAAAAAAAATTACTAAATTAAATATACCTGTTATAGCTGTAACAGGTCGTGATGTAGATACAGCAAGCAAACTACTACATCCTATTGAAGTTCCAATTGCTGGTTTACATGGTTTAGATATTTATTTTAATTCAGGAAATTATATTCGACCAGATTTAAGCAGTATTAATTTCAAAAAATTAAAACAAGATATTATCAAAAATTGTGAAAAATATCCCGAATTATTAATTGAGGATAAAGGATATTCTATTGCCTTACATTATCGTAAAAATCCTAATTTAGAAAATAATGCTATTAATATTATGCAGAAAATTAATATCAACCACCCCCACTTAAAAATAAATAAAGGAAAATTTGTTGTTGAATTAATCCCAAACCAAGCTGATAAAGGTAGAGCAATTGAGACTATATTAAATCATCTTGATTTACATGCAGTATTACCTATTTTTATAGGTGATGATTTAACAGATGAATCTGGTTTCACTTACATTAATCAGCAAGCTGGCCTTAGTATTAAAGTAGGTCCAGGCGAAACACAAGCAAAATATAGATTAAAAGATATTGATAATGTCGCGGATTTTCTTCTTTTATTTCAAAACAGAATAAAAAGCTTATATGTCAAAAATAGCCAAAATCAGAATGGAGAAAAATTATGTCTAAATTAATCGTATTATCGAACAGAATAAGTATGCCATCAGGTAAAGCTTCAGCAGGTGGTCTTGCTGTAGCTGTACAAGATGCACTAAATGATAGTAACGGCATCTGGTTAGGCTGGAATGGGCAGCAAATTACCGATAGCGAAGCGCCAGAATTTGAGCAGGCTTATTCTCAAGGAATTGACTACATTACCTGCCCCCTCACTCATCAGCAATATGCCCAATATTATTGTGGTTTTGCTAACAAAGTTTTGTGGCCAGCAATGCATCATAGAGATGATCTGATTGAATATGATGCAGAAGAATATAAGACCTATCAAAAGGTTAATCGCTTATTTGCTCAAAAGCTAAAACAGCTTGCTCAGCCTGAAGATCTTATTTGGGTGCACGATTATCACTTTTTTAGTGTGGCTCGCTATTGCCGTGAATTAGGCATGCAAAACAAAATTGGTTTCTTCTTACATATTCCTTTTGCCAGTCTGAATATCTGGCACAAAATTCCGGTAGCCCGTGAGTTAATTCAAGACTTGAGTCAATATGATGTTATTGGCTTACAAACTCAGATTGACCAAAATGCTTGCATGCAGACTTGTCTGAATTTACTCGAAGCTCAAAAAATTCAAAGCAATAGTATTAGCTATAAAAAACGTCAAATATTAATTAAATCATACCCAATTGGTGTTCAGCCTGAACTTATACAAAAACAAGCCCAACAAGATTTGGCGACCTCTTCGGTGTTTAATTTTGAAGAAATTCCACGTCAAAAAACTATTATTGGAGTTGATCGTATTGATTATTCAAAAGGTTTACTCGAAAGATTTAATGCATTTGCAACGTTCTTGGAAACCAGCCCTGAATATCATGGCTTAGTTCGACATCTTCAAGTGGCAATCCCTTCTCGTACCGATATTCCAGCTTATCAACGCTTATACCAACGTTTTAAAACCAAGCTGGAG
The DNA here is from genome assembly GCF_001541635.1 of Acinetobacter sp. LMB-5. Taxonomy (NCBI): domain Bacteria; kingdom Pseudomonadati; phylum Pseudomonadota; class Gammaproteobacteria; order Moraxellales; family Moraxellaceae; genus Acinetobacter; species Acinetobacter sp. LMB-5. The sequence continues at coordinate 56,065 of NZ_LRDR01000009.1, forward strand.
TTAATTAACGAAGAGTTTGCGCATGAAGACTGGAGGCCAGTAGATTGCTGCTATGACACGGTACAACACCATAATCTTATGCACATTTATCGTCATTCAGATATTTGCTGGATTAGTTCACTACGTGATGGTATGAATCTAGTGGCTAAAGAGTATATTGCGGCACAAGACCCTGAAAATCCAGGTGTGCTCATTTTATCTAAATATGCTGGTGCTGCTGAGCAAATGTCTCAAGCCTTGATTGTTGACCCGCAAGATAGAGCGGCAATGATGGATGCTTTAAAAATGGCTTTAGAAATGTCTAAAGCTGAGCGTATTAATCGTTATCAACAATTGATAGAGGGATTAACATCATCTGATCTTACCCATTGGCGAAATAATTTCTTGGATGATTTAGAAAAGACACCAACTTTACTAATGAAGCCTCAGCGATTATTACAAGATAATTATCAATCTATTTATCAGGTTTTATAAATCTAAATAAAAGAACATCGAGAAATTCAATTTCTCGATGTTCGCTATTTGGTGATTATTATTTATAAATTAATTTGTCTTTACTAATGTAAAGCGGTTAAGTAAAGCAATAATAAATAGTAATACAGCGACGCCTGTTAAAACTGTACTTAAACCAGTCCATTCCCCAATTAAACCGATTAAAGCTGGTCCACTTAATGAACCGGTATAGGCAATTGTTGATACTAAAGATAGTGCTGCTGCTTTAGGCATATTGTTTTGTCGACCAACACGAGAAAACATCACGGGTACAATATTAGAACAGCCTAATCCTAACAGTGCATAACCCAATACAACCACTTGCCACACTGGCGCAGTTACAATAACAGCCATACCAATAGCGGCTCCAATTGCACTATAAGTCACAATATTTTTTTCACCCCATTGCTTAAGCAAGATATGACCTGCAAAACGACCAGTCGTCATGCTAAGCGCAAAGAAAGTGTAAGCTAAACCAGCAAAAGCAGGATTAAGTTGATATTTACTTGTTAAATAAATACCACCCCAATCCATCGCAGCACCTTCTGATAAAAAGGCGATAAAACACATCATACCAATAAGCAGAATAATGCCATCGGGACGATAACGTTTTTTCGGTGCTTGAGTTGTATCTTCATGTGGCTTTTCATCCTGTTCAAAAGACGTTAAACAAGAAGGAATAGCAACACCACCAATAACAAGCAAAATCATAACGACTGATAAAGTACTCATTAAGGGTGAAAGTCCTACTGCCAATAGTGCTGTCACAAGCATAGCGCCCGTTAAGCCACCAAGACTACACATTCCATGGAAGCTAGACATGAGCGCTCGCAAGCTATGTTTTTCAACAACCACTGCTTGTAAGTTGATAGCTACTCCAAGACATCCTGCTGCCGATCCAAAAATAAACAATGCTACAGCCATCGTCACAATGCTGCTCCACATCGTAAGGCTAGGCAATAAAACCATTAACAACATCAATGCCAAAGCAATTAACGGACGACACCCCCAGCGCTTGACTAAAGCACCAGTCGCAGGCATAGCAATCATTGACCCGATACCCATACACAGCAAAAGTAAACCAAAATCGGCATGATTTAGGTTTAAACGCTGCTGTGCAAAAGGAATAAGAGGTGCCCAAGCTGCAGTCGCAAAACCTAAGCTAAAAAAGCTTAGTCGTGTTGCAAGACGCTGTGTGCTTAGGAGAGTAGCTGTATCTAAAACAGCAGGTTTGGTAAATAACATATTTCGCGAACTCACCATAAAATCATTGGCGATCCATACCAACCGATTTTCCATAGAAAAACCCTTGCCTCATTAAATTTCTAGGCAAGGGTTTTATTGGCGAAATTATAAACAATTCCATAAAAAAAACAGGGGGTGTGATACAATTTTTCTGACTTTTTTGTAACTGCCAAAGCCTTATATAGTAAGGCTTTGAATATGTTCAATTTGACAAAATCAACATCTAAGCCAAGACTTCATTTTATTAAAATGAGCCAATAAAAAAACCCAGCCTTAGCTGGGTCTTTTTATTAAATTTGAGATTGAATATAGTTTTGTAAGCCAATTAACTCAATTAAACGTAATTGCTTTTCTAACCAGTATGTATGGTCTTCTTCAGTATCTGATAATTGTTGACGCAACATATCACGACTAATGTAATCGCCCTTCTCTTCACAGAGTTTGATACCAGTCGCTAACTTTTCACGAACATGATATTCAAGCGCCAAATCAGCTTTTAAACAAGATACAACGTCTGTACCAACATTGATATCTTCACGATGCATGTTTGGTTTAGCACCTAAGAACAATACACGGCGAATGATCGCATCAGCATGAGAAGCTTCTTCTTGCATCTCATGATCAATACGTTCATAAATTTTATTTAGGCCCCAATCCTCATACATACGAGAATGGATTAGATATTGATCACGGGCAGCCAATTCTCCGCCAATGAGCATATTTAAATAGTCTATGACTTCTGGATTGCCACGCATAATAAATCTCCTATCGTATGAAGACTATTATGGGCAATCTTAAAAATGATTGCAAAATAAAAAATAGTTAAGTTTATGATTTTTATCAAATTAAAATGAGAAACATACGCATTTGCAGTTTAAGTTATTTAAATTTCCTGTGCAAAAAGAAACGCTTGTCTGATTTATAAGCTCAAACAAGCGTTAAAATATAACTTAAACCATCAATTTATAAATTTGTAACTAAAATCAATGGTTCTTATTTCGGTAGACCTATTCGCTTAAAGTCTGCCCGTAGCTCGCCATAAGTGATAAGAAATCAGTCTCATTCATAACAGCAATACCAAGTTTGGCTGCTTTTTCTAATTTCGAACCAGCCTTCTCACCCGCAACAACACATTTGGTCTTACTTGATACACTACCGCTTACACGCGCACCTAATGCTTGTAGCATTTGAGTCGCCTGATCACGGGTCATTTGCTCTAATGTGCCTGTTAACACCCAGCTTTCACCATTTAACGGCTGACGTGTTGGAGCTGTTGGCGCATCCCAATGAATCCCAGCTGCAATTAAGCGATCAAGCACTTCAATGTTATGTGGTGCCAAGAAAAAGTCAGCAATCCACTCTGCGGTAATATCACCAACATCTGGGGTTTTCTTTAAAGCTTCAACATCAGCAGCTTTAAGTGCTTCTAAAGTTTGGAAAGTATTGGCCAACATTCTAGCTGTTGTTTCACCCACCCCACGAATTCCCAGTGCATAGATAAAACGAGCAAGCGTTGTCTTCTTACTAGCTTCAATAGCATCAATCAGATTTTGTACCGATTTCTCACCCATTTTTTCAATACCGAGCAAAGTTTCTCGGTGCTCATGCAAATGGTAAATGTCGGCAACATCTTTAAGTAAATCGAGATGCAATAAAGACTCTACCCAGCGGTCCCCCAGACCTTCAATATCCAGTGCTTTACGTGATACGAAGTGACGAATGGCTTCAATTCGCTGTGCAGCACAGTAAAGTCCACCAGAACAACGTGCTAAAGCTTCCCCTTCAGGCATTACAACTGGTGAAGCACAAACAGGACAGCTTTCGGGAAGCTGCACCACATGATATTCTTGATCAACTAATCTCAAATCTGTCCAAACTTTTTCGACTTTAGGAATAACATCTCCACTACGGTAGACACCAACAGTATCCCCAACACGAACATCGAGGCGATGGATTTCGCCAATATTGTGTAGAGTTACATTAGAAACAGTCACTCCCCCAACATTAACAGGAACTAAGCGTGCTACCGGAGTTAAAGTGCCTGTACGACCAACTTGCCAATCAATCTGCTCAACTGTTGTCAGTGCTATCTCAGCAGGAAATTTATAAGCCACTGCCCATCTTGGAGCTCGACTTATGAAGCCTAGTTGTTTTTGTTGTTCTAGACTATTCACTTTAATGACCATTCCATCTATCTCTACTGTTAGATTTGGTCTTTCATTTATTAGTTTTTCATATTTTAATTGAGCTTGTTCAATACTATCCACAACCCAATGATCATAATTTTCAAAGCCAAAAGATAATAACCAGTCTAAATTTCCTCCTATTGTTTCTACATTATTGTCTGGAATACATTGAGCAATACCATAAGCATAAAAAGCTAAAGGTCTGGTCTTTGTTATTTGAGAATCCAATTGACGTAAACTACCAGCTGCAGCATTACGTGGATTAGCAAATTCTTTTTCTCCACGTTTTTTCAAATGTTTATTTAATTTTTTGAATCCAGCCTTTGGCATAAGTACTTCACCACGAACTTCCAGCAAACTTGGAATTTCAAAGTGATTTGAATGTAACACTTTAGGCAAATTACGAATCGTTTTAACGTTCTGGGTAATGTCTTCTCCAGTTTCGCCATCACCACGTGTAACACCACGTATTAACACACCGTTTTCATACCAAAGCGAAATCGCGAGACCGTCAAATTTTAATTCGACATCATATTGTACTTTTTGATTGGGTAACCGCTCTTCTACACGATTAGCAAAAGCAAATAACTCATCCTTATCAAAAACATTATTTAATGAAAGCATAGGAACTACATGAGTCACACTTTCAAATTTAGAGAGTGCTTGGCCGCCTACCTTTGTCGTTGGAGAATCTGATTGAACCTGATCAGGATATTGCTCTTCTAAAGCTTTTAACTGGTGAAATAAATGATCATATTCACTGTCCGAGATTGTCGGCTGATCCATCACATAATAGGCGTGGTTATGCTTTGCAATCAGTTGAATAAGCTGACGCATCTGTTCGATCACGGAAGTTGTTGCCATTATGTTATTCACCATAAAAAAGGGTGGAAATTTCTCCACCCTGAGCTGCGACTAGATATGTTGCAATTATCGCAACGAACGTAAAAAATTAAAACTAGGCGGTCGCATGTGCCGGACGATAATCAATCACATGATGACGCCAGTGCTCTTTTAACTGCGGCGTAAATTCAAGATTATTTTCATCATAAACTTTGCCATCAATTTCACGAGCAATTAAACCTGCAATACTCGCCATCATGTCAAAACCAGTTACAGCTTTACTGTTTGGAAGCGCAAGGAAAAATGCCAACCCTTGAACTTGTTCACTAGACAAGGTTTCAAGATCAAATCCAGCTGGTCCATTGTCTGTCATACGCAGTACTGAAAACATTAGTACGCTCGGCTCATCCGTATTTTCATAGCGATGGAAACATGACATTTCGCCATAACGTAAACCATATTTTAACAATACTTTAAGTGCTTTATCTCCAGACAACGCGCGACGCGGGTTCGGATAGACATTTAATGCAATAATCTGTTCAGCCATCGCTAATGCACTTTCATCATCATAGCGTTGCTGTTCATGCAAATGTACATCCAGAATATTACTCTCGCCTTCAAATTCAGCAATTTCGGCAGTTTCAATATTTGGGTTTAAACTCAACTCAGGCTCAGTTTTCAAGTTTTCTTCTGATAAAGCTTCAATTTCTGATTTAACAGAAACCGTATCAACTAACTCAGCTGAACTGTCTGTGTTAATGGTAGAGCTTTTTACAGTTTCTTCAGATTTAATCTGGTCCGAAGAATTTTCAACAGCGGGTTGAGTTTGTTCAGTTTGAATTGCTTTAACGGGTTCTACGGTCTCAATTTCTGACTGTTTTGTTTCAGGTACTTGTGACGGCGCAGCTTCGCTTAAAGTCGGCTCTACTCGCTCTACACTAGTCACCGCTACAGATTCAGCTTCAGTTTTCTCAAGCTGATCTCTCACGTGCCTAGGTATAACTGGTTGATTACTATCAGGATTGATATGCAAATCACTGTCTAATGAGGGTTCAGCATGGTTTGGCTTTTTTAAAATCATTTTTAAGCCAATTAGCATAATTATAATGGCAACAACGATGCCAATAATCGTATTGATTTCCATTCTATGACTCCGAAACTAACCCGTATTCTTTTGCCTGTTCTAAATCGACAGTGACTAATTTTGATGTACCCGGTTCAGGCATGGTCACACCCAACAAATCAGTTGCCATGGTCATCGCCAGCTTATTATGTGTAATGTAAATGAATTGTACATGTTCAGAAAGTTCTTTTACCAAATTACAATATCTCTGAACATTCGCATCATCAAGTGGTGCGTCCACTTCATCTAGTACACAAAACGGTGCCGGATTTAATCTAAAAATCGCAAATACTAATGCTAACGCTGTTAAAGCCTTTTCTCCACCGGAAAGTAATGCTAGAGAACTATTTTTCTTACCCGGTGGCCTTGCCATCAGTTTAACACCAGATTGCCAGTCATCTTCAAGACTTAAACTCGCCTCACCACCATTAAAAACCTTTGGAAACAGGTTTTGCAACTCCTGATTGATTTGATCAAAAGTTGTCATAAACAGCTTACGGGTTTCTTGATCAATGCTTTTCATCGCATCTTTTAGTTGAGTTACCGTATTTTCCAAATCTTGAATCTGGTGACTCAGCTCATCAAAACGCTGAGAAACTTCTTCAAACTCTTGTGAAGCGGCAAGGTTAACCGCTCCAATTTTTTCAAACTGTTTCTGTACTTTTTCCAGTTTTTGCTGGTGCTCGGTTAAATCTATTTGTAAGCCTTTTTGGAGTTCGGCATTTAGCTCTTTAAGCTGCTCTTGATAATGCTCACGATCTGACTTGGCTGCTTGCCATGCCAATCGTTTCTGTTCAAGTTGTTCTCTAAGCTGCTCATCTTTTTGTTGATATTGATGACGCTGATCGGTCAAAGTCTGCTGTTTTTCCTGCACACTATTGAGTTCAAGCTGCCATTCATTCCAGTTCTTTTGCAACTTTTCAGTTTGAGCAAATTGTTGCTGAAACTCTGACTCAAGATTTGGTAGCTCTAATTGAATAGGGTCAACAAACTTTTTCGCTTGCTCCATTTGAGCTGCAATTTGTTGATATTGGCTTTGCAAGAATGAGATATCTTTTTCAAGCAACTCAATCTGTTGAGTTGTCTGCGTGCTATTACGGCGTAAAATTTCACGTTCTTGTTGCTGATGTTGCAGGGCTTGTTGCTGCTCGTCTAGCTGTTCTGTTAATTCTTCTACCCGAAATTGCAAAGTTTTATAGTCAGGTAAAATGGTTTCGAGCTTAATTGCTAATGCATGCAAATCAATTTCAAGATCATCTTTTTGCATTGCATCTTCTTCAAGCTGCATGTCTAACTGACCAAGTTGATCTTTTAATTGCTGTTTTTGCAATAAAAATGCTTGTGCTGCGGTTTGTTGCTTGGCAATTTGCACATCAAGCTGTTGTAAGTCTTTTTGCTTTTGTTTCACAACCTGCTGCTTGTGCTGCACACCTAACTGTAATTGCGCTAATTCATCTTTTTGCTGAACTACAATTTGATCTAGTGTTTGTAATTGAGGTTGTTGCTTTTCAAGAGCTTGTTCAATTTCATCTAGACGAATACGGTGGCTCAGCATACCTTGTGCACTTTGACTTTCGTCATCATACATAAGGGCAATCACCCAATCCTGCCCGACATGATAACCATCTAAAGTCAGAATAGACTGACCATGTTGTAATTGCTTTTGCTCATTTAAAGCTTGAGTCAAATCTTGTGCAATCGCTACATTTGAAAAAATTGATAGCTTTGGCGATGCAATCCACTCATTCAAACAAACCAAGTTTCCTTTAAATTTATTTGTTTGCTCTGAAGGTTTTAGCTGGCGAGCAACTCCTTCTTGAAAGACTTGTTCGGTCTCAAGAATATGAGCTTGTAACCATTTTGCTAAAAACTTCTCAACAATCTGCGCATGTGGTTTACCTTGCTCTGTTAACTCTAGAGCTTGCATTAAACGTAGCGTATCTTGGTTTTGCTTTGGACTTTGTTTAGCAATAAGCTGGCTTAAGTTTTTCTGCTCTGATAATAAAACTTGGATTTCTGTTTTCAGAGTTTGCTGCTGATTTTTACTTGACTGGTGTTGCTGTTGAGATTGCTCTAAATGCAGTAATTGTTGCTCAATTTCAGTTTCAAGCGACGCGATTTCGCCCAGTAATTTCTGTTGCAGTTGCTCAAGCTCGCCCTGCTCATCTTCATGAACATGCGATTGAATTTGGTTTGCTTGATGTTGCAGCGTTTCTTTTTGCTGCTCAATGCGCTGAACATTTTTACCCAACTGTTCAATTTGAGCTGACATCTGCATTTTTTGCTGCTGTTGTTTTTCAACCTGAGCTTTTACTTGCTCAAACTGTTGTTGTGCTTGTTTCTGCTGAGATTGTAAATCAGCAAAGTTTTGTTCAGCCTCCGTCGCTGTATGCTCAACTCCAGTTAAAGCTTCTGTTTGTTCTTCTAGCTGATTATTCAGTGTTTCGAGTTGCAATTCAGAAAGCTGTAAACGTTCTTTAGTTTGGAATCTTTGCTGCTCTAACTGAACGAGAGTCGTACTATTTTGCTGGTATAGACTCTGTTTTTGTTCAAGAGTCATTTTAAGTTCAGATAGTTTCTTTTCAGCTTGTTGCCATTCTTGTTGTAGCGGTGAAGATTGCTGAATAAGTCGCTGAAACAAAGCACTGGTTGCTTCTAAATCATGTTCAATCGTGCTTAATTCTGAGCGAACCAATTTAAAGGTTTCACCCAATTCATTCATTTGAACGGTATATTCTTCTTGTAGGCGTACACTTTTCTCTGCCTGAAAAGACAAAATTTCAATTTTGAGCGTACGAATCTGGCTTTCTAAAGTTTTATATTGAACCGCTGCTTCCGACTGACGCTTAAGCGTTTTAAGCTGCGATTTTAACTCTAGTGCAATATCGTCTAAGCGTGAAAGGTTTTGCTCTGTATGTTCAAGATGCTGTAAAGTTTCACGGCGACGAGCCTGATAACGAGAAACACCCGCGGCTTCCTCAATGAACACACGCATTTCTTCAGGCTTGGCATCAACTAAGCGGTTAATCATGCCTTGCTCAATGACCGCATATGAGCGTGGTCCTAAGCCTGTTCCCAAGAAAATATCGGTAATATCACGGCGGCGACAACGTGTACCATTCAAGAAATATTCTGATTTACCTTCACGCGTGACCTGACGGCGAACAGCTAACTCATTATAAGCATTATACGATCCGCCCAACTTTCCATAAGTATTATCAAAGCGTAGCTCAACACTGGCCACACCAACGGGTTTACGTTTGGAAGTCCCCGTAAAAATAACATCTTGCATGCTACCACCACGGAGCTGACGAGCGTTTGACTCACCCATCACCCAGCGGATCGCATCGATTACATTGGATTTGCCACAACCATTTGGACCAACCACTGCTGTGCGGTTAGCCTTAAAATTTAAGGTTGTACTATCTGCAAAAGATTTAAAGCCGGAAAGTTTTAAACTGCTTAAACGCATAATGCCCTAACTAGCGGCGTGAGCGTCTTGCCCAAGCCAATTCAATCTGTTTCATTCGTGTCAGCGATTCCAACACAAGGTTACGTAAGTGTCGACAAAAATCTTCCATAAATAAAGCGGCTTGTTGTGATTTTCGGATTAAAATTGCATCAGTCACGAGTTTAAATAATGCAAATGCTTCTTGTAGTTCCCGCTTAGAGGTATTTAAGGTCAAAAAATAACTACGACGTAATGAAGGTAATAACTCTTTATAAAATTTCATTAGATAAGGATTCCCCACCATATCTTGCTGTTCAGCTAAATATTGGAAGACTCCATCATAAAATTTTTCGATATCACCTGCTTTGACATGCTCAAGAAGTTGCTCTAATAGCAACTGTAATTGATCTGCTTCATGCGCACGCCATGTTTCGCTCATGCGTTGTACAATATGCCCCAATAACATCATATTTGTATCAAACAACGCTTTAACTTGTTGTGCAGACATTTCTGAAACAATTGCCCCACGGCGTGGAAAAATCTCAATTAAATGAGTACGCTCTAATAATAACAATGCTTCACGAACTGATCCTCGGCTAACGTCAAGTTCTTTGGCAATACGTAGTTCTTGAATACGTTCGCCTTCTACTAGCTCGCCACTAATGATCTGTTCGCTAATATATTTGACAATTTGCTCAGAAAGACTTTCTGTGTCTTCGAGATTCATAAATCACCCGCTACTTTTTATATGCATTAATCCATGCTTTTCTTTCGCATCCTTGTTTTTAACTGATCCCATCGATTAAAAACTATGTCATTGTCTGACAATTTTATTGCATTTTAAGCCAACTCATTTAAAAACAACACCAAAATCAGATGAATAAAAGCCCCAAATGTTCTTATTTTACTGAATAAAAAAAGCTCGAATTTCTAAAAACTCAAGCTCTTAAATCGTAGTTCTAGTGAGATTAATATTTTACTCTCTAGTGCATAATCCCTTTATAAATAAAGTAACTACCTACCACCACTAACAGGCAAGCAAAACATTTTTTTAACATCTGCGGCGACAACGCATGAGCAACCTTTGCTCCAAACTTCGCTGTGACAAAACTCATGACACTAATGCCAATAAACGCATAGATATGTACATAACCAATCGTGTTAGGCACTGAGATTTGTTCTTTTGCACCAAACCACATAAAGCCAATCGCTCCAGCAACCGCAATTGGTAAACCGCAAGCGGCAGAAGTCGCGACTGCTTTTTGCATGACCACGCCATGACGGTTTAAGTATGGAACGGTTAAACTTCCTCCCCCAATTCCAAAAATTGCAGAGGCAATACCAATGCCACCGCCCGCCATGAATTGCATAGGGGTTGAAGGAAGCTGACGCGTTCGATCAACAACTACATGTGCTCCTTTAAACATCCGATAGGCCATCACAACCGCAAAAATACCAATAAGAAGTTGCAAATGCTGGCCAGACATCAGGTCGGCAATACCCGCCCCTAAAAATGAGCCCAACACCAGTCCAGGCGCTAAATTACGAAAAACAGGCCAAAGTACTGCACCCTTTTTATGATGAGCTGAAACAGAACTAAAAGACGTCACAATAATGGTTGCAAGCGATGTTCCGACTGCAATATGCATGATTACCGCGGGATCGTAGTGCAATTGGGTAAAAACCACATAGAGGATTGGTACAATAATTAGTCCACCACCAACCCCAAACAATCCGGCAGTAAAACCAGCAATTGCGCCAATGAGTAAATATATGATTAACTCCATAAATGTTTTACCACTCTGCTCATATTCAACATGGATTTAGAGACTCGCCAACTACAACAACTTTTAAGCGCAAAAAACCAGCTTCCAGAAGTGGTTTTATTAAAAGCAACCACAACTTCGACCAATGATGATATTCGTGAAATTGCCCAAAAAGGCATTACAACGGGCTTGGTTTGCAGTGCTCAACAAACTCAAGGGCGAGGTCAACATCAACGGCAATGGATTTCACCTGAAGGAAACATTTATTTAAGCACATTGGTGCAAACTCGAACACCCTTAGATGGTCGCTTAGCACTTGAAGTTGCTCTGAATATTTTGCAAATCCCCCAGTTACAAGCGCTGAATCTGCAAGTGAAATGGCCAAACGATTTATATAGTGCTCAGGGCAAATGGGGTGGAATTTTAGTCGAACCACTATCTCAGCATCAGGCTATTGTAGGTGTAGGTATTAATTTAAAAACACCACCAGTGACTGATAGTGATCAGCCAATTACCTCTTTAGAGGATTTAGGTCTAGAGCAAATGGGTCGTCTTGAGTTAATTTCAGAGCTCTATGTTGCCATTCAAAATGCTGCTCGCTGGTTTGATCATGGCTGCTACAATTTAGCGGGACGTTTTAACCATCATGCGGCGTGGATTAATCAGCTAGTTCAGTTTGAACATAGTCAAGGACTGGTACATGGCCGTTTCGTTGGAATTTCCAATGAAGGTGCAGTAATTCTTGAAACTCCAGAACCACAGCAGTTTTATCAAGGTCGTCTAAGACCACAAATAACTCAGTAATCAGGTATTTTCCCCATGAAAAGTTTATGGCTTGATATCGGAAACACTCGTTTAAAATACTGGATTACTGAAAATCAGCAAATTATTGAACATGCAGCTGAGCTACATTTGCAGTCTCCTGCCGATTTATTACTTGGGTTAATCCAACACTTTAAACATCAAGGTCTACATCGCATTGGAATTTCTTCGGTACTTGATACCGAGAATAATCAACGCATTCAGCAGATTTTAAAATGGCTTGAAATTCCAGTAGTTTTTGCGAAAGTTCACTCTGAATATGCAGGTTTACAGTGTGGTTATGAAGTTCCAAGTCAACTCGGGATTGACCGCTGGTTACAAGTGTTAGCTGTAGCTCAAGCAGATGAAAACTATTGCATTATTGGTTGCGGAACAGCGCTCACAATTGACCTAACTCAAGGTAAACAGCATTTAGGAGGTTACATCCTGCCTAATTTGTATTTGCAGCGAGATGCTCTTATTCAAAATACCAAGGGTATTAAAATTCCAGACTCAGCTTTTGACAATCTAAATCCGGGTAATAACACTGTAGATGCAGTACATCACGGTATTTTATTAGGCCTGATTAGTACCATTGAAAATATTATGCAGCAATCACCTAAAAAGCTGCTGCTGACTGGTGGTGATGCAAAACTACTTGCCAAGTTCTTACAAAAATATGAGCCTGTGGTAGAAACTGATCTTTTACTCAAAGGGTTACAGCAATATATTGCTCATTACCCTAAAGATTAAAATACAGAACAAAATAAAAGGCGCTATATGCGCCTTTTATTTTATGGATTTATTTCTTTTGGTCATTATTACCAAACAGTGGTCCCATTCCGCCACCGCCGCCGCCAAATTGCTTTTGCATATTGCCTAATGAACGCATCATTTTGCTCATACCAGATGGATTCGCAAATTTCTTCATCATTTTAGCCATTTGCGCTTGTTGCTTAATGAGTTTGTTCACTTCAGCAACATCCATACCACAACCTGCCGCAATACGTTTTTTACGACTTGGGTTCATTAAGTCCGGATTACGGCGCTCTTTAACAGTCATTGACTGGATAATCGCTTCCATCTTCTTGACTTGTTTTTCAGGGTTCGCTTGCTCAATCGCTTGCTGAATTCCTGCACCGCTCATGCCAGGCAACTTGTCTAAGAAGCCCATCATACCGCCCATTTTTTTCATTTGCTCAAATTGCATCAGCATATCTTCAAAGTTGAAGCTACCGCCTTTTTGCAATTTTTTCGCCATTTTTTCGGCTTTTTCTTTGTCGATTTTGCGTTCAACTTCTTCGACTAAAGAAAGTACGTCACCCATACCTAAAATACGTTGAGCAACACGGTCCGGATGGAATGGTTCTAAGGCATCAAGCTTCTCGCCCATACCCAAGAACTTGATTGGCTTACCTGTAATAGCACGCACAGAAAGTGCTGCACCACCACGTGCATCACCATCAGTTTTAGTAAGAATTACACCTGTAAGTGCCAAAGCATCATTGAATGCTTTTGCTGTATTTGCAGCATCCTGACCTGTCATGGCATCAACCACAAACAAAGTTTCAGTCGGCTTAACTGCTGCATGTAATTCTTTAATTTCGTCCATCATGTCTGCATCGACATGTAGACGGCCTGCCGTATCGACAATCAATACATCAGCAAACTGGATTTTTGCCTGTTCAATTGCACGATTAACAATATCAATTGGCTTTTCAGAAGGATCTGAAGGAATAAAGCCTGCACCAACTTCATTTGAAACAGTTTCTAACTGTTTAATCGCTGCCGGACGGTAAACGTCGGCAGAGACAGTCATTACTTTTTTCTTTTGACGTTCTTTTAAGAAACGTGCCAGCTTGGCAGCAGTTGTGGTTTTACCTGCACCTTGTAAACCAGCAAGTAATACTACAACAGGAGGTTTCGCACTTAAATCAAGTGTTTCATTCGCCTCACCCATCATCTTGGTGAGTTCGTCATAGACAATTTTTACAAATGCCTGGCCTGGTGATAACTGAGTCATCACTTCTTGGCCCAATGCCTCTTCCTTAACTTTCGCGATAAATTCACGAGTTACAGGTAACGCGACATCGGCTTCAAGAAGTGCCATACGTACTTCACGTAAGGTATCTTTAATATTGTCTTCGGTCAGCTGCCCTGAGCCAGTAACATTTCTTAAACTCTGTGTGAGTCGTTCTGTTAAGGTATCAAACATTGCAAAATCCGCTTAAAATGGCTAGTTGCAAAAAAATCTTTCTCGAAATAGAAAATTTATGCATAGAATGCTATAGGATACTTTAGTTCGCAGCGAATTTATATCTTATATAGATGAATTAATCCTGAAAAAGGTTTGACATGATTAGCCTCCCCTTGGTTTATACAATTTTGGCACTCATCGCATATACCACTTCTTTCTGGTATCTGTTTATTCGTTTAATGTCAAAACGTGAACCAAACTCATGGTTATTTGCTTTTGTTACTATCTTGGCATTAGTACTGCACGGCACAGTTTTATGCGATGCCATGCTTACACCAGCAGGAATTAACTACGATGTATTTAACCTGATGTCTTTTACATCAGGGCTTATGTTATTGTTAAGCTTAATTTTTAGTACTTTCCGCCCTATTCTGCCATTAAATTTGTTAGGCATTCCTGTCGCAGCTATTGGTCTTATTTTAGGGTTTGCCTTTAGTCGACCAGATCAATTTATTGAACAGCATTCGTTAGGACTTGATACTCATATCATTCTTTCGCTTTCTGCCTATGCAGTTTTACTGATGGCAACCATACATGCGATCTTAATGTGGTTCCAAAACCGTGAACTCAAAAAGAAACAAAAAAAACGTTTCTGGGTCAACTTACTCCCGCCAATTCAGGCGATGGAATCTTTATTATTTGACCTAATCATTACAGGTTTCATTTTATTAACAATTGCGCTTACATTTGGTTTTTTAACAATTGATAGCTTCTTTGCTCAGCATCTCGCTCATAAAACCGTATTTAGTATTATTTCTTGGTTTATCTATGGCTCATTACTGATCGGCCATTACAAACTTGGCTGGAGAGGTCAAAAAGCAATTCGTTTTACCTTAATGGGTTTTGTACTTTTAGCGATTGGATTTATCGGCAGTAAATTTGTGCTTGAGATGATCTTAGGGCGCTAGAGAAATTAAAATTTAATCGATACTAGACAGCGTTATGCATATCCCGTATAACGCTGTTTTCGTTTTACTCAGGTGACACAGACTGTGAAACTCATACTCGCTCCAATGGAAGGTTTAACTGACCCGATCATGCGGGATACACTCACATCTGTTGGTGATTTCGACTGGTGTGTGACCGAATTTATTCGCGTTACAGACAGTATTTTGCCAGACCACATCTATTATAGTTTTTGTCCTGAACTAAAAAATGATGGTAAAACAGCAGCAGGTACGCCTGTTCATGTTCAGTTCCTAGGTAATAACCCAGATATGCTGGCAGCAAACGCAGCAAAAGTTGTTGAATTGGGTGCACCTGCAATCGACCTTAATTTCGGTTGTCCTGCAAAAACCGTTAATCGACATCGTGGTGGTTCAGTCCTTCTTGATGAACCAGATGTTGTGCATCTGCTGATTAAAGCAGTAAGAGATGCTGTACCTGCACACATTCCTGTTTCAGCAAAAATGCGTTTAGGTTACCTCGATGAAAACCATACAATGGAAAATGCCCACGCTGTTGAAGATGCAGGTGCAAGCTGGTTAACTGTACATGCTCGAACTAAAGCAGATGGCTATACACCACCAGCTTATTGGGAAAAAATTCTACCTATTAAAGAAGCTTTAAAAATTAATGTGATTGCTAACGGTGAAATCTGGACCAATGCTGATGCTAGAGCTTGTCAGCAACAATCTGGTTGTGAAGACTTAATGATTGGCCGTGGTGCGGTAACGACTCCAGATTTAACACAATGCATTCGCCAAAATATGGATGAAGCATTATTTAGTTGGGAACAACTTGTTGATTTACAAATTCGCTTTTTAAACGGTCAAGCAAAAACAGAAATTGGGATGGTTGGTCGTTATAAGCAGTGGTTAGGCATGATGACCAAAGCCTATCCTCAAGCGAAAGAATTATGGGACCAAGTGAAACGTATTAAAGCTTTAGATGAAATTGTTCAACAATTAGAACACACCAGATCAGATACTATTTAACTCGGCATAGCCTTTAAAAAAAGAGGGCGATTATTTTCATAGTCGCCCTCTCGTATTTCAGGTTAAGCTATTATTCTTTTTTAAAAGCCGCTTACTTTCATTTTAAAGTCAGTTACAGAAACACCAGTGACACCAAAACTCCCCATAGAACCATTAGGTAAATTATTAAACGTTGTTGTATTTTGAGTAGCCATATTTCCTAAAGTGACATTATTAAGTGAAGCATCAAATTTACTAGATGCACCTGTATTCCCAAAAGTTAATCCAGTTGGATCAACACCTGCATAAAAACCATCTAACACAAAACCAGTTGAGGTATTTGTTCCTGCAAACTTAAACCCAAATGTAGCACCCGTATTATCGGACACTAAAGTAATTGGGCAACCCGTAGCAGCAGAACAAATAGATTGAATTGCTCCACCAAATTTAACCATAACGGATTGGGCAGCATGACCCAGTTGAATATTTAAACGAGGTTTATTGGTTTGTACAAAGTTAATATCTAGATTTCCAGTAGAGCGAATGATTTCTTTTACACCCGTATTTACTGTCGTTCCCGAACTAAAAATTGATTTTGGTGCATAACTTGTTAATGCATAATCGGATGGGCTAGATAAAGATGTACTTGGGGCTAAATAAACTGAAAAAGGTAGAAGTCGAATTCCGTTTACATCATTCCCCATAGATATAGCTAAATTTAAAAAAGGATTTCCACCCCCGGCATCGGTATCCATTGCAATATTAAAAGAAGGATTACCCGATACAGCGGCTTTAATAAACTCTATACCAGGAACTGGATTAGTAGAGTTTCCAGCAATGACAAAACCAGCCTTGCTGTTATAAGAAGTTGAAGCAATACCGTTAGTATCAATGAGTGCGACTTGATTAAATTTAACTTTATCGGCCTGAATTCCTAAAGTTAAACCATTTTGGCCCGTCGTTGCTGCAAGGCTTTGATCATCCAAAGGTTGCATTGCAAAAACACTTGAACTACTGACAAGTAGCAGCCAAAATCCTATATTTTTATTCTTCATGTCGCTCTAATCCTTAAGAGACAAACGCTTATTATTTGTTCAGACTATCAGAATAATATTTAAGTACAAAGCAATTATCTCTATAACCCGACGAATGCAAATCCAATCACACTAAAATAAAATTTATATAAAAAAGTGACGATAATCGTCACTTTTTTATATTAGTTAAAGGCCCCATTTCTAGGCACAATACTAAAGCTACTATTTAAACGTCCACCAGTAATTGCAAGCTCACCTAAACGTGCTCCAGCTCCTGTTGAAGGCGGATAGAAATTAATATCTTTAACACGTAATGCGCCGTCAATACTCTTATCAGGGTTAAAATAAACCGCCGTATTTACGCCAACTTTACCTAAACCGCTTGTTGTATCTTTACCCACAACCAAAGCACTATTAAACGCTAGCTTTCCTGTAATATTGTCAAAACCAATTGCAGAACCATCAATCGGATCACTAATTTGAACCGTATTTCCAGTTGCTGTCGCAGGCACTGTGAAATCGCCGAGTACAGTTAATGCACTACCATCTGCAATTGAACTATTTGGCACAATTGATAAGTTAAGATCGCCACCTAAACGGAGTTTTAGACCAAATAAGACATCATTATTTTTGGCAAAATTATCAATAGGTGAAGTACATGAACCCGTCGCTGGACAAGTTTTATATTTAGCCCCTGGTAAATAACCAGCTGCAATTTCTGTTGATAAAGCAAGTAGCATCTCTTTTAAACTAATATTAAGACTGCCATTTTCTAAACCAATACTTCCATTGCCTTTGAGGAACATATCAATATTACGTAAGCCCATGTAATAATCAGTAGGACTACCACCATTATTAGCATTTGGAGAACCATCAATTAATAAAATTGAGGTTGTTTTAGTTCCAGTCGCATCACGTCCCGTAGTTCCAGCAGCAATACCAAAACCTAAACGCGAAGTGGTTCCAGATGCAGCTACAGCATTTCGAATAGGCTTACCATTTGCATCTTTGGTATAGTAATAGGCACTATTTGCTGGTGCATCTAAACCATATACAGCAGCGTTAGCATTTAAGTTATAAAAAGGTAAGGCTAAGCCCCACTGGTTATTTGCACCATTGTCTGCAAACTGATTGGCAGCAGCAACATTTGCACTTGTCGTAAAACGACCGCGTCTTGAAAATGCTTGAAACTCTGCTCCACGCATCGCAAGAATTAAGCTAAACGGATTAGTGACCGTATCACGGTGAATGTTATGTTGATAATCAGCAGTTGTTGTTAAAGTACCCGACCCTAAACGAATTGCATTTAAAGTCGCGTTGTTTGGCATTAATAACGTTTTTGTATCAGCAAGATTTAAATAAATATTTCCGCTATCAAAATAACCACGCGTAGCTGAGTTAAGGCCTGTTAAATTACCAAATTCGAAACCATAAGCATTCAGACCTGCTCCACCAATTTCTAAAGTGGTTGCTTTGCCATCTGAGCCTAGCATTGAGTCATTATCTTTAGTGAATTCACCTTTCATACGAAAGGCAATTCCAGAATTACCTAAAATACTATTACTTGAGCCCGTACCCGCAGCGGTATTTGCTGTACCTAATATTGTTGTATCTGACGTACCATCCATACCACGGACTTGTAAATAACTATTTACCATACGTCCGCTAGCACCTAAACGAATCAAGCCTTTCGCATTTTGGGGACTATTGGTTGCATCTAAAGCATAAGGGTTAGTTTTATCGATATTAGAACTTAACATGACCTCAATATTCAGGCCTGAATTAGTTACTTTTCCACTACTGTCTACATATGTGCCTGCTGTTAGACCAGAAGCTGAATCTGCTACACGATTAAAATCAACATAGCCATAGGTACTATTTGGGGTTTGTCCTACACCAGCGACATTAGTTCCAGTATTTGTCTGTAAAACCACGCCACGAATTGGGTCAATCAGCATGGCTCCTTTACCAACAAAATTAAAGTTAAAATTTCTTAAAATTAACTGATTTAGCTGACTACGAGCATCTAATTGCCCTAAATAAATATTGGCATTATTAATACCAAGCGTCATGCTTGACTGACTATTTGCATTAAATAGACCATCTTGGGTTGTAAGTGCCAAATTTAAAGGAGAGGTCGTTTGAATAGCTAACTGCCCTAAAGTTGGCGAGCATGTAGCTGAACTATTACAAACTTTAACGCTATTTACGGTAATAAGTGATGGACTGCTTTGCATAGAAAAGTCGAGTCCAGTTTTACCCGTAGTTGGGTTACTCCCTACATCTAAACGGTAATTTGTACTTAAAGGCTGACTAGATGCATTACTTTTTTGAACTTTTATCCCGCTCGCTTGAGCTCTTAAGACCTGATCTGCACTACTAGGTGTACCTGCATGATCATCCCAGTAAGCATTATCAATATTGATTTCATTAAACGTCGTTTGAATCGAAATCCCATCTTGCCCATTAACAGCACTCATGTCAGCATCTGTTAAAGCTTCTAAAGCAAAAGCATGTCCGCTCACTAACAACATGCTGGTTGTTAATGCGTTTAAAATAAACTTTGAGCTGTGATTTTCTTTATTTTTTTTCATCACTTCAGTTCCTTTGAAATCTACATTAACCCTTAACAACGAGGATGGCTGCCATCACAGCTAAAGACCATGACTTTTCCTTGGATAGCCAAATTCCCATTCATCATCAAGCCCATAAAACCAGTTTCACGTCCATGGTCATACACCGATGGTGTTGCAGTAGCAACTTGCTGGTTTGCACTATTAGCAGTGGCCGCATAAGTTGGCTTTTTGAAATATGCATAATCATACATATTTGCACTCGACCCTTGCGCTGTTGTTGAGCTGGTAAAGTTATCTTGCTCAATTGATAAAGCATTAAAACCAAAGTTACGAATTAAAATTGGCTGTGCCGCACTAAAACTAAGCTGAATAGCAGGCTTAATCATTTCAGTATTATTTTTATCCAAATACTTTAAATCAGCGCCATCCAAACCCATCTTTTGAATATTTAAAGTACCTTGTACGCCTTTAAATACGAGCCAAAGTTTATTACCACTATCACTATTTTCGGCCCAACCACTTGGTTTCGTTGCATCTGCTTGTACAAAACGCTTATTAATTGCCAAGCCAAGATGGCAAAACTCTACGCTCTCACAGACACCACCACTACCATTGTCAAATACACCGTTAGCTGTTTGGTTTAAATTGAGCATTAAAGATAAATCAGCACCCGCTTGACCATTTATGGCCTGTAATGCTTCATTATCTAAAGTTTGTAGCTCTGCATGAGTGACCGTTGCACAAAGAGCGAGGATTAAAGTACTTATTTTTTTCATAGCATTCTCCTCCTCTTATAGACCTTTAGTTGTCAGTTTCAAGTGTTGGATTAAAACACCGTCAATGACAGCAGAACCCATGTTATTACTAATCGAAGAACTAATTTGTGAACTGGATAATTTATATGTATTCAAGTCAGCATTAGGCGTGGTTGTAGACCAACGTCCATTGTTATAAAGTGCATCAGGTAAAGGCGTACCATTTGGTACAACATATTGTGCACCATTACCCGCATCTGTAGTGGTATAACCTGTATTATTTACTGTCGGGTTATAATAAGAAGTACTATCAATATTAGCCCAATTCGCTCCTTGAGAATCAAATTTTAATCCTGAACCCGCATTTCCAGTCCAGCCTGTTGCTGTACGATATTGCCAAGTATCATAACAAGTAAAAATTAAACTACATGTATAACTACCCGCTCGACGTTCTTGATTTTGTAGTTGATAAAAGTTTTTAGTTTGTGTGGTAGCGGCAACTGTACCTGTTGGCAATTTTCCAAATGAAATGCCGACTGCATCTTGAGTACTATTCCCTTTAAATGCCTCTAAGGTATTATTCGCCGCATTATAAACAGTCGATCCTATTGAAATACTACTATGCGTTGCGCTAGAACCCTGATAACTTTTACCACCCAATGTTAAATTAGTGCCACATTGATAAATATTACAAGTAGAACCGAGATAACTACTATCAGTTCCAGTATAGTCAGTATAGATTTTCTTATAAATTTCAGGTTTATTCGGAATACGAGCTAGTTCTAAACTAAAGTTTTTACCATCCGAGCTTAAAACCAATGGTTGATATAAAGAGCCCAACACAAGGTTAATATTCGGGTTATAGAGGTATAAACCTTCATTCGCATCAAAAGTTGGGGCAATTCCCCCATTAATTGCAGGGGTTACCAAATTACCCTGCCCAGTACCAGATTCACGTGTGCTTAAACGTAACACATTACTCATTGCATTGTCAGTTGGTGCAGTCCATGAACCAGTTGATGTAACAGTCGTAGTCTGGCTACGAATACGATATAACCAGTCTGAACTTGGCGAGTTATTACTTGGTGCCCCAGTATATTGGGTGCTATAGCGATTTACCCATGGTCCAACTGCTGATGTAGGAGTATTTGAAGTAATCGTTGCTCTTAAATTAGAGGCATCCCCACTATTTAAACGTACTACTCCAGCAAAGCCTAAAGTATTATTGTAGAAGGGGCTCATTCCTCCTGCAGATGTCGCTCCACCTAGTGTCTGGAAAAGCTGTAAACGACTGCCGTTTAAACTAAAGTTATTCCACACTCCTTGTAAACGAAGACGGTTTGCACGGCTTGCATCTGTACTTGTGCCGATCAAACCATTTGCATCACCATAATTAAATTGATCTGACGCACCATTTATTTTATTGGGATTTCGGACAAAAATATCTGTCCATAAGCCTAGTTTTAGCTTATAAGCGTCAATACCTGCAGAATCCTTCGTTCCGACTTCATATAAAGGGGCTTCTAAAGCTAAGTAAGTTACCTGACATGTTGGATCAGTCGCACCTGTACAATTATTAGCACTAAAATTCGGCACTGAGTTTTCAGTCGCAACTTTGAAAATCCAAGGGTTAACAGCAGTACCCCAGCTTGAGATTGCAGCAGCTGCATCAGTAGAAGCAAGGCGAGTATTTATATCATTATCAGATTTAGAAAGTGCCAAGCCATAAAGAAAAATATCAGCTTTACCTACTGCACGGTCGCCAGAATCAATCGAACCATTTTTATTAGTATCAGCAGCTGTCATACTTAAAGGACCAACAGGTACGTAATTGATATAACCTGTATCTTTAGTACGATCAGTTAAAATCTGACTTGAGGTTTCATTTGCACCTGCACCACGAAATACCATATAAGTATTCTGTGGCAAGATAGCAATACCTTCACCTGTAGTTTCACTTAAGCCCGCATCAGAAAGTTCTTCGAGCGCGAAACTAGGTTGGCTTATACAAAGCCCAATTAAACTTGCCAAAACGGTTTTTTGAAACCTTACCGTATAATTAAGTGTAGTCATCTTGACCTTCCTGTTTTATACGATGCCGTGCACCATATTTATTTTTCTTTAACAATCCTTGAGGTCAGGTGAATTTCTCCTTTTCACCTTATGCAAAGAGACAAATCTAAAAGATATTGCCAACTTTTCCACATTTCCATTATGTGCAATATTTGCACATTTCCATTATGTGCAATATTTGCACAAATGCAAAAAAAAAGGCATAAAAATCTAAATTTCCGATGAATGAAATAGTTTAAACTTTTAGCAAAATTTTACATTTGCTCCATGACAGTTAGGTGCGAAACTTTGATTTTTTAAAACCAAATTGCTTAATGACATCTGTACTGGAGTTGCACCTGCTAAATTTAAGTTGCCAATATTAATCGTGCTACCACCAATACAACTTAAAAGACCTACAGCACCGCAGTCTACTTTTGTATCGCCTCTTGTACCCGTACTTAATTTCTCACTTACAAGTGCTAAAGTCTCTTCAATTGTTTTATTTGCAATACTTACAGAATCGACCGGAGTAATATCTCCAATATCAATTGGATTTGAAAGTTCTAACCACCAGCCTCGCTGCGCTATCGATTTAGAACCAGGCCAACGTATATCATTTCCCTGAAGCGATAATGAAACAGGGGAACCATTTAAGTTAGCTTTGTGGAAAAATCCCAAATCTTCTGAAATATCAACATTCACAGTTAAATTATTAATAGAACCTGTAACAGATTTATCTAAATTTAAAATTCCTGCCGCCATAGCCTTAATATTACCTGATACATTAATACCACTTACCGTTGCTGTGGCTTTTAATGGCGCTACAGAAATACGTTTACCAGTAATTGTTTGCTGAGGTAGAACTAAAGTACCAGTCAATTTATCAGTTGAGTTGCCAGCTGCATCTGTCGTTAAATTCAATGTATAGTCATATGTCTTAAAAGGTACACAAGCTAGATACCCACAAGCTTCACCAGAAATTTGAGTATTATTCACATCAGCTGGTCTCAAACCACTTACAGGATTTACTTTAACTGTACCTCCAGCTTGAGCAACCTCCATATAACCACTTAAAGAATTAATACCACTTTTAGTTGGTCCATTTTCAGTACCAAAAGTTAATAAACCTTCGATAGCCTCTGCACTTACTCGCATCCCAGTTACTTCGCGTAACGAAGTACTATTAGGATTTTTAATTGCAAATTCAATAAATGGATTAGTTATTTTTGCAGATGAACTAGCGCGGCCATCATTTGTATCAGAAATACCACTCAAACTTAAGTTATCAATATCAATATCACATGCTCCAGTACCATTAACACCGCCACACCCTAATTGAAGCTTGCGTATATTAGTATTAATTTCGACATCAGCATCTAAACCTAATTTATAAAAACCCACATTGCTATTACTATCACGCAATTTTTCTAAGTTTGCAGAGTCCGTAGGCGCAATATAAGACATACTCATCAAGGCTTGGCCCCGAGTTGCTGATAGTTCCGAATCTGACATAGGGACTAGTGTAGAAGCAGCGTAAGCTGAAGAAAAACATAAGCTTCCGAGTGTCAAAAGTGCTACTCGAAGTGACGTAAACTGTCGCATGGCCGACCTCCGTATCCGTGGGGGCTTAATCCTGTTTAATTTCTTTTTATTTGGCCTATCTACATTTGATAATGTATTTAACTAAACATTATCAAAGAGAGCCTATATCAATCATATTTGCTTTTAAATTCTGTGATGCAGAACAAAAAAACAAATCAATTATTGATCATTTTATATCATTTTCTACAAAAGGAAACTGTCGTTTATCATAATTCCGATAAACGCTTCCCACAAAAATTTTATTTATAAAATTGGGCCACCTAAGTGACCCATTATTTTTTAAAATCTTTTCATCAAGGAAACATTAAGTTTTAGGAAGTGTAACACCTGTTTGACCTTGGTATTTACCACCACGGTCTTTATAAGAGGTTTCACATACTTCATCACTTTCAAAGAATAGCATTTGTGCTACGCCTTCCCCTGCATAAATACGTGCAGGTAAATTTGTTGTATTTGAAAATTCTAAAGTAACGTGACCTTCCCATTCAGGTTCTAATGGAGTCACATTTACAATAATACCGCAACGAGCGTAGGTCGATTTACCTAAGCACACTGTTAACACATTGCGAGGAATACGGAAATATTCAATTGTACGAGCTAGGGCAAATGAGTTTGGCGGAATAATACAAACATCAGACTCAATATCGATAAAACTTTTGTCATCAAAATTCTTTGGATCGACAATTGCAGAATGTACGTTTGTAAAAACCTTGAATTCACGGGCACAGCGTACATCATAACCATAGCTAGAGACCCCGTAGGAAATCAACTTTTCACCATTTTCATCAAAACGGACTTGATTCTCTGCATAAGGTTCAATCATGCCGTGTTTTTCGCTCATTTCGCGAATCCAACGATCAGACTTAATGGCCATGTATTTTCTATCCAAAAGGTAAATTCATTGATTTCGACGTACTTTAACTTAAAAAACCAATTATGAAAACAACACAGAGCTACTCAAATAAATAAGAATAGCTCAGCTGCACATTTAGAGGTTCAATAAAGCAGAATAACTAATTGGAATTGAAAAGCTGACCAATACAAGTGAAGCTGTTTTTTGTAAGTTAGTTTGATTTAACCAACCTACTTTCTTAGAAGCTAAAACCGATCCCAAGAAAATCCAGAACAATGCAATTGGGGTAATAAGCGCTAAATAAGCCATCATATGAATTAAATAAATATGAAAATTACTCCATGCACCTACTGGGAAAATTGCTGAGGCAAACAGTAATGCTTTTGGGTTTAATAGAGTGGCGCAGAATAACTCACGAGCACGAATCGTTGGCTGATTTAATTCAACTTCTTGATTTGCCGTATGCCATAACTTGATGGCTAAGAAAATAATATAGCAAGCGCTCAATAGCTTTAGAATAGGCGGCAGCATTGGTAGTGTGCTAGACACTTTTCCAATCAGCATTCCCCATGCAGAAATAGAGATGACATAACCTAAAACTTCTGCTGGAATAAGTTTTACTGACTTCCTTAAACCCACTTGTACCCCAGAAGAAGCGAGTAAGGTATTGGTTGGACCAGGAGTAAGTAAAATTGTGGCTACTAAGCCAATAAAAAGCCATGAAATCATTGAATGACCTCACAATATAGTCATCTCAGATTAATAGATATCCTGTCACAAGGCAAAAGGTAATTGTAAGACAAAGTATTTCAAATTATTTTCAAAATAAAAATAAAGTATATAAAAACAAATATTTATAAAATTATCACATAAAGTCGAGAAGAAAACTTTACGGTCGGTTGTTATACTTTTCAAATAGATTCTGAGTTAAGTAACATAACTATTTTTATTTTAAGTCTATTTTTCCATCAAAAGTCTTTATAATAAAAAATATATAGCAATGGTAAGTTTAAATTTTAAGCTTTTAATAAGTTTCAATTCATATATTGTTTCTGATTTTTTATATAGAGCATCGCGCTTTACTACCCTTAATGATTATGGCAAAGCATTTTTTTCAATCTTGGCTTCCCTCCCCCGAGAAAGTTTCAAATATGAAATTTCTAAGGATTTTTGGTAAAAAGACCCTTAATCCTGTGCTTTGGTATGTCAATCGAAAATCAATCACCCGAGCTGTTTTTGTCGGAACTTTTTTTGGTTTACTGCCTATTCCTTTTCACAGCGTATTTATTGTGATGGCGGTATTACTATTTGAAGTAAATTTACCAATTAGCTTGATGCTCGCTTGGTTAAGTAACCCGCTTACATTAGTTCCTATTCTATATATCGGTTTTTGGTTTGGTGCACACATTTTTCATGTGCATATGATTAATAAAGAAATGTTGCTAGGTGTATTGCATCAGATTTCTCGTTGGATTACTCATTTCGGCCATGGCCACATTGATTTGAGTCTTGCGAAAATCTTGATGACTGGACTTGTTGTAGAAGCTTTTGTATTTGCTGTCATTTTATATATATGTACAGAAATTTTCTGGCGCTGGATGGTCGTTAAAAATTGGAAAAGTAGACATCTTCAAAAGAAGCAAGAAGAGGTTTTATAAAAGCTTCACTCTTCTTGCATAAGTTTAAATCATTATTTTGGCAGTTTTGATTTCATATATTCTTCGGCCACATTAAGCACATATTCTTGGCAAGCCTCTCCTGTACCAGGGTCATAAGCTCCGTTATTGGTAATATTATTAGATAAGATTCGAATGCCTAAAAACGGAACGTTCAACTGACTTGCAATTTGCGCAACAGATGCTGCTTCCATTTCTTCAACAGAAGTACCATAACGTTGATGGAAAAATTGAATACGGTCAAGTTCATTATTCCAAACATCTGCTGAACCAATCGTTCCTTCAACCACCTCACCTTTATCATAACGGACTTTATGTGCTGCCATTAACAACTCTTGGTCACCTTCAAATTTGCGTATTGCAATCGGTTCTGGGTCAGATTCCAGAGTTGGTAAAACATCAAAGGCCTCAACCCATGTAAGTGAGTTTGAACCACCACCCACTGGCTGTTTAGGAGTTCTAAACGCACCAATATTGGTTGTATATTTTCCTAAAACAATATCGTAAACGTGCAAATCAGGATCATGTCCACCTGAAGTTCCCTGATTAATGATCGCAATCGGTTTATAACGCTCAATCGCTAGAGCAGTTGCTGCAGCAGAGTTACTCATACCCATGCGAGTTTTAGAAATAATCATTGGATAACCGTTATAGGTACCCTTCCAGAATTTCCACCCACCAATTTCTTCAATAGTCTTATTCTCTAATTTTGAAGCCATTTTTTCCGATTCTACTGGCAAAGCACCCTGAATAATGATCGGCTGTAACTTCTGTTTTTGTTCCTGAACTGTTGGGGTTTGTGAAGCAGATGAGTTGTCATCGTTACATCCAACAAAAAATAAAGCGCTACATAAACTGATTACGCCCAAACTATACTTAAATTGCATTTTTTAACCTTTCTTTTTAAAAAGTGTAAAGTAGCAATCTGCATGCCAATTTCAAGTTCAGCTTTGTTATTTAGATTCAGTAATTTAATTTTTTATTTTAATCAGATGATAAAAAACCCGACTTAAAGCCAGGTTTTAATAAATTAGAAAATACGCTTATCATTACGTGTGCGTTGAGGGATTTTTTCAATCTGCTGCCAGACTGCTTTAGCAATCTCAATATAACTATCAGCCGCATCATCCATTGCCACAACACTCGGTTTACCCTGATCAGCATGTTCACGTATTTGAGCATTTAGAGGCAAACGGCCTAGCAATGGAATATGGTATTGCTCGGAAAGCTTATCACCACCACCGATACCAAAAATTTGCTCTTCATGACCACAGTTTGAGCAAATATGAGTCGACATGTTTTCGACGACACCTAATACTGGAATACCAACTTTATTAAATAACTCAATTCCTTTGGTAGCATCAAGCAAGGCAACATTTTGTGGAGTAGTCACAATGATGGAGCCTGTAACCGGAATACGCTGTGCAAGCGTAAGCTGAATATCACCAGTACCTGGTGGCATATCAATCATGAGTACATCTAAATCAGGCCAAAGTGTTTGATTAAACAATTGCATTAGAGCGCCTGTTGCCTTTGGTCCACGCCATGCAACAGGTGTGTTGTTATCACCAGTTAAATGACCAATAGAAAGCACAGCCATACCATAAGCATCTAAAGGTACAAAATTTTCACTTTCAATAAGTGGAGTTTTGCCAGCGTTTCCTAGCATTGTGGGAATACTTGGACCATAGATGTCAGCATCTAATACCCCAACCTTAAGACCCATTTTTTGCAAGGCAAGCGCCAAATTGACGGTAGTTGTCGATTTACCAACGCCACCCTTTCCAGATGAAACTAAAATAACATTCTTAATGCGAGGGTGAAGTGGAACATCTCTTTGTTGCGGAGCGGCTTTTTGAATCGGTGGATTATTTGGATCTGGTTCTGATTTAGGTGAGGCATCAAGCACAGGAGGTAAATTTGAACTTTCTTGTGTAGGGCGCTTTTGTTGAACCACGTGTAAATTAAGTTCTTCAATACCGCACTTTTCTAATGCACCCGCTAAATCATCATGGATTTGCTGCAAATGCTCTTTTTCATCAGGAAATGTATTAATCGTAAGTTGTAATACACGACCTTGAACCTGAAGCTGACTAATGCGCTCCTTTAAAGCATCTTTCGAATGCGGTAATAAATAATTTTGGAGTACGGTTTGGATTTCATCTTCTTTCACCTCTTGTGCGGGTGAAAAAACGGACTTTAATGAAGAAAGCCAAGACATATTGTTTACTCCAAAAACAGATCATTACAGCTTAATGGAGATAGTGTAACAGTATTGCTCCGCACTCGCTCACCTTGGGATGAATAATTACTAACTTCAGATCTCATCTTTTAGGTAAGGAGTGCAGATTTTAGTTTAAATCAGCTTATTCAGCAGAATCATGGTTCTTTAATTTGTTGAGTTTATCGGTTGCAGTTTTCTTCAACTCATCAAGTTTTGCGGTTGCTTGCGTTTTCAACTCATCCAATTTTGTAACAGCCTCTTCCTTTAATTCCGCAGCTTTGGCTTTAGCATCGTCAAGTTTATGAGCTGCTTCTGTGCGCAAGTGATCAAACTTATCTTGTAGACTATGCTGAGCATCCTCAAGTTTACCTTTTAAATCAGTTGCTTTTTCTTCAAGAGCCTCTTTACCAGAAGCTTGTTTCTCTTTTACATTTTCCTTTAAATCGTCCAAAGCTTTTTCGCCTTGTACTTTCGCATCAGCTGCTTTTGCCTTTAATTGGTCTACCTTATCTTCAACTACTTCTTTACCAGCAGCTTGCTTCTCTTTTACATTTTCCTTTAAATCGTCCAAAGCTTTTTCACCTTGTACTTTTGCATCAGCCGCTTTTGCCTTTAATTCATCTAATTTATTTTCTGTAGTCATCGTTGTTATCCTCATAGTTAATTAAAAAATTACCTGAATAAGTTATTAGTTATACATCGTTATGGCTTATTTTCTGACCGTAACTGCAATTTGAAACAAAGACAATACAGGAAGATTCAAATATTTTTTGATTTGTTTATCTGTTCTAAAGAGAAACCATGCCTGACCAAAATCCATTTTAATAGAAATCTCTTATGCCAAGCCGGAGATTATTAATCTTTGCTTATCTCCGTGCATCAGTTAAAATCTTCCACCTTATAAATACGAATGAGAGAATGAAATCCGTGCGTAAAATTTTAGTCACTAATGCCCTCCCTTATGCTAATGGTCCAATTCATATGGGTCATTTACTCGGTTACATCCAGGCAGATATCTGGGTTCGTGCCATGCGAGCAATGGGTCATGATGTGACTTATGTATGTGCGGATGATGCTCACGGTACAGCAATTATGCTACGTGCCGAAGCAAATGGTATTAGCCCAGAAGAGCAAATTGCGAATGTTCAAAAAGAACACATCCGTGATTTTGACGGTTTTGGCGTACATTTCGATCACTACGATTCAACGCATAGCGATGCAAACAAAGCACGTTCAACAGATATCTATATTAAAAACCGTGAAGCTGGAAATATTGCAGTTCGTCCTGTAACTCAGTTATTTGACCCAGAAAAAGGGATGTTCTTGTCTGACCGTTTCATTAAAGGTACATGCCCAAAATGTAAGTCAGAAGATCAATACGGCGACTCATGTGAAGTGTGTGGTACGACTTATAATGCAACTGAGTTACTTAATCCACGTTCAACATTAAGTGGCGCAACACCAGTTGAAAAATCATCAGATCACTATTTCTTCAAGCTTCCAAACTTCTCTGAATATTTACAAAAATGGACGCGTGACGAAGGACGTTTACCTCTTTCAATTGCGAACAAGTTAGATGAATGGTTTGAAGCTGGTTTAGCAGATTGGGATATCTCTCGTGATGCACCATATTTTGGCTTTGAAATTCCAGACGCACCAAATAAATATTTCTACGTATGGGTAGATGCCCCAATTGGTTATATGTCTAGTTTTGAAAACTACATCAAAACTAAACGCCCAGATTTAAACTTTGATGATTTCTGGAAAAAAGACAGCCAAAACGATGTTTATCATTTTATTGGGAAAGACATTGTTTATTTCCATGCTTTATTCTGGCCTGCAATGCTTGAAGGTGCGAACTATCGCACTCCAACTGGTCTTTTTGTAAATGGTTTCTTAACTGTAAATGGACAAAAAATGTCTAAGTCTCGCGGTACTTTCATTAAGGCCGAGACGTATTTACAGCATTTAAACCCAGAATATTTACGCTACTACTTTGCATCTAAGCTTTCAGATAAAGTTGAAGACTCTGACTTGAACCTTGATGACTTTGTTCAGAAAGTAAATTCAGACTTAGTCGGTAAAGTCGTTAATATTGCTAGCCGTTGTGCGAAATTCATCAACAGCAGCTTTAACAATACGTTATCTGCTCAATGTGCAGAAACTGATTTAGTACAAAGTTTTATTGATGCTGGCGATTCAATCGCTGCTGCATATGAAGCACGTGAATTCTCTACGGCGATCCGTGAAATCATGGCGCTAGCTGACCGTGCAAACCAATATATTGATGAGAAAAAACCTTGGGCTCTTGCTAAACAAGAAGGTCAAGAACAACAAGTTCTTGATGTCTGCTCTGTCGGTATCAACTTATTCCGTCAACTCGCAGTGTACTTAGCTCCAGTTCTACCAACTTTAGCTCAACAAGTTCAAGATTTCTTAAAACTTGAAAGCTTCGATTTCGAGTCACGCAAACAAATTCTTGTAAGCCATGAGATTGCGCAGTTCCAACCGCTTATGCAGCGTGTTGATCCAAAAGCTGTTACAGCTATGGTTGATGCATCTAAAGAGTCTTTAAGTGCTCCTGCTCCAGAAGCAACTAAAGCAACGGCGAAAAAGGACAAAGCTGCCGAGAAAAAAGCTGCCCCTGCTCCAGCAGTGGGTGAAGCTGAAATTATTGGTATTGAAGATTTCTTAAAAGTTGACTTGCGTGTTGCTCAAGTACTTGAAGCTGGTACAGTTGAAGGTTCAGATAAATTACTTCAATTGACATTAGATGTTGGTGAAGCTGAACCACGTAACGTATTTAGTGGTATTCGTAGTCAATATGCGCCAGAAGACCTAAAAGGTAAATTGGTTGTTATGGTTGCTAACCTTGCACCACGTAAAATGCGTTTTGGTATTTCAAACGGTATGGTACTTGCTGCTGGAAATGGTGAAGGTATTTTCATTATTTCACCAGATAGCGGTGCAAAGCCAGGCGATAAAGTTTCTTAATCTACTTTCAAAAAAAGCTCCCTAAATTGGGAGCTTTTTTATTTTTAAGGGCTTTGAATAGGTTTAAAAGAGGCTTACTAAATTAGGACCACGGCCACCCTTCGCAAGGGTTATTAAATAAAACGTGTATATTTCCCAACTCTTCATTTGTTAAATAGCCATTCTTATTTTCATCTAAATAATGAAATAGCTCTGTCTGCTTGTTTTCACCTTGAAAACGCTTATCACTCGGCCAGTTATAAGGATAAAAGTCTTCAACCCGTTGAAATTCTTTTTGGCTATACATGCCATCATGATTTAAATCATATTTTTCCTGAAAAAGCTCCCAATCTAAAGAAGCAGGCTCACATGCACTTACCATATTCAAAACACAGTAAGTTGCACATCCAGCAAGTAACTTAATAGTTAGATTGCTCATGATTATTCACTTGTATATCGGAAATTTTATAATCCTTTTCGTGAACTGGAGTACCCACAATACTCATAGTCCGCTCATTTGCCGATTGTTGTTTACTCGTCGTTCTCATCTCACATCCTGTAGTTAAGATGAGAAAAACTACAGAAATGCTCACCATTAGTTTTTTCATAACGTGATCCTCATTTCTTTTTGTTTTATTTATTAAGTTACCACTTTTAAAGTGTTTAAGTGCTAAAAAAGATATTTCAATTTGTATATATTTTACGCAAAAATTAAGCCAGACTATAAATAGCTGGCTTTGGATTTTGTAGATATTTTAATTAAAGAATAATCATTTGAAGAAAATTAATTTTAAACCCAATAAAGTCACAATACTTCCAGCAACTCGATCCACCCCTGTTTTTGCTTTCAGATACATTTTTCGAGGCTTCTCTGAAGAGAGCAGCATTGCCACACATGAGTACCAACCCGCATCAATCATAAAACAAATCACTGGTAATGCGACGTAGTAATAATTTGGAATTTCTTTTGGCAGTAAAGCCGTAAATACGCTGGCCAATACAACTGCGATTTTTGGATTACTTAACTGGGTAATTAAGCCATATCGATATGCCTGCTTATAGGTCATTTTCGATTTGCCATCGTTTTCCATCGCAATTGGTTCTTTAGCATGTTTAATAATTTTAAAAGCCAGCCAAAGCAAATATAGCCCACCACCAATTTTTAAAATTAGATAAGCAGAAGGCACCGCCAATAAAACTGCTTGCAATCCCATAACTGCTAATAGACCAAAAAGCGCTGCGCCTGTCCCCGTCCCTAAAGCGGTAAACAACCCATGTTTACGTGATTTAGAAATTGAATTTTGTGCAACATAAATAAAGCTTGGCCCAGGACTTATTGCTCCAAGCATCAATGCCATCGCAATTGAAAAAAGAGGAATAAGGGACTCAAACATTGTATTGACCTAGCATCATGCAATTGCGCGGTATTCTAACAGCTTTTTGTGACACATATAAAAATGGCCAAGATATAAATGATGAAAATTGAATTTTCATGTTTTTACAATTTAAATCTTCACAACGGACAAAAATGTCCGTTAAATATATAACCTTTAGAACTCCCCAAACCGATGACATGAGTAAACGTCAAAAAATTGCTGCCCATAATCGGGATGAATTACTCAATGCAGCCGAAGAATGTTTTCGTATTCATGGTATTAATGTTCCCTTACAAGTTGTGATTGACCACGCTGGGGTCGGCAGAGCGACGTTCTACCGTAACTTTTGTGATCGAAAAGCTTTAATTAGTGCACTTTTAGAACGTGCGATTACACAGCTAGAGCAAAAAGCAGCTCATTTTCAACAATTCGAAGATGGTTTATTTCGTTTAATTGAAGGACATATTGGGCAACTTCCCAAACTCGCAATTTTGCAAGATTTTTGGAGAGTGATTGATCGACAAGATCCAATTATGTTAAAAATTTATGAACGGCGAAATAATGCACTTAACCCACTGATTGAAAATGCGATAGAACAAAAATTGTGTCGAGCTGATCTGACCGCCGATGACTATGCAATGGTCACAGCAATGTTGGGTTCTTCATTTCAAGGACATGAGCCAGAAGAACAGACTCGCTTAGCAAAACGAGCAATTGAATTACTGTTTCAAGGTATTCAAATACAAAAAATTCGAGGGATAGAATGAGTAAAACGCCTCGTTATTTAGAAACACCACCCGACTGGACCCCAGAAGAGCAACCGACTTTACCTGGCTCACCAGCAGCTATTGCACACTCTGTACCTAAGCGGTTTATTTACTTTTTTATTGGTTTATTTATCGCCCTTTCGGCAAGCTTAAGTAATGGTTTTATTACGGCAAATTTACCTTTAATCCAAGGTGAGTATGGACTAACTCCTTCCGAAGCGGCTTGGTTGCCTGCTGCTTATGTCATGGCAAATGTCAGTTCAAACCTGATTTTATTTAAAGCCCGGCAACAGTATGGTCTGAGAGTATTTTCTGAAATAGGACTCGTGATTTTTATTGCAGTTCTGGTATTACATATTTTTGTGCATACTTATGAAATGGCCCTATTTGCGCGGGTTGTAGCTGGTTTAGCTGGTGCGCCATTAAGCTCTTTAGGTATGTATTACACCATGCAAGCTTTTAAAAAAGCAGACATGGCAAAAGGTATATATATTGCCTTTGGTTTTCAGCAACTTGGCGTGCCATTAGCTTGGATTATTTCTCCATTTCTCGTAAATACAGATAGTTGGTCTGTTCTATATACCTTTGAGCTCGGCTTAGCACTTTGTTGTTTAGCCATGGTCGTTTCATTGAAGTTACCACGTAGCTTAAGAATTTATGTTTTTGAGAAGCAAGACTTTTTCACTTTTGCTTTACTAGCCCCTGGCTTTGCCTGTTTATGTATTGTACTCACACAAGGTCCAATCTTATGGTGGTTTAATAGCCAGTGGCTTGCTTACGTCTTAATTGCAGGTTTTAGTTTAGTTGTTTTGGGGTTGCTCTATGAACACTATCGTGCCAATCCATTAATTATGACACGCTGGTTAGGTGCCGCTTCGACCCTACGCTTCATTTTTGGTGCCTTTGCCATTCGACTTTTAATGTCTGAACAAAGCTACGCAGCTGTTAATTTCTTAAAAACCATGGGAATGGGTCCTGACCAATTTGTTCCACTCTATGTGGTCATATTGATAGGGATTTTAAGCGGAACACTTTTTAGTGCACTGACTTTTTCACGCGAACGGATTATCTTCCACTTACTTTTTGCAGAATTTTTAATTTTAGTCGCGTGTGGACTAGATTATCACTTAACCAGTGATGTCCGACCTGTGAACTTCTTTGCAAGTCAGTTTTTAGTAGGCTTTGCAGGTGGTTTATTTATTGGGCCATTGCTCCTGATTGGCTTTGCGCAAACTTTGGCTAAAGGTCCTTCGTATGTGGTGACTTTTATTGTGCTGTTCTCTGCAACTCAAACATTTGGCGGCCTTGTCGGGTCTTCATTCTTCTCGACCTATCAACAACACCGCACACAAAACTATCAAGTCGAGATTATTAAAGATTTAGAACAAGCAGATCCTCTAGTTGCTCAAAGGCTCTCTACATATCAACGCAGTGCATCAGTTACGACTACTGACCCAGCATTACAAACAGCCCAATCCATGCGCTCACTTAATCAAGTGGTCACTCGTGAAGCGCAAGTGCGTGCCTACAATGACGTTATTGCATTGAACGGTATTTTTGCTGTCGCACTACTCTTGTGGGGTGGTTTTAATATTGCACGAAGTAAATATCTACAACGTAGAGGAATTATCCGTCCTTAATGGCTTCTTTATTGATGAAATAGAAATTGAGATTGATATATGTCAGATGATCAAAACAAACCGGAACAAGCTCCACCTCAAGCAGCTCCCGCTCCATCTAACGAACCGGCACCCGCGAGCAAACTGATTCCAACAAAACGCTCAACTTTATTATGGATGCTAGTTGTGCTCATTGTTGGTATTTTAGTGATTTTGTGGGCATGGAGAATCGGACCCTTCGCAACGAGCGTTCAGCAAACTGACAATAGTTATGTTAAAGGTAAAACAACGATTTTATCGTCGCAAATTAATGGCTATGTTAAAGATGTATTAGTTAAGGACTTTGACCACGTTAAAAAGGGTCAAGTATTAATGCATATTGATGCAACCACCTACGACCAAAAAGTAACGCAAGCGGCTTCTGGAGTTGAACAAGCTAAAAATACTTTAGCCAATCAGACACAGTCTATTGCTCAAAAACAA
Organism: Acinetobacter sp. LMB-5; assembly: GCF_001541635.1. NCBI lineage: Bacteria > Pseudomonadati > Pseudomonadota > Gammaproteobacteria > Moraxellales > Moraxellaceae > Acinetobacter > Acinetobacter sp. LMB-5. Next base: position 92,138 of record NZ_LRDR01000009.1, read on the forward strand.
GCTGATATTGTGGCTGCACAGGCTAAAGTTGAACAAGTTAAAGCTCAATATGAACTTTCTTTAGCACAGCTTAGACGCTATCAACAGTTAGGAAATAGTGGCGCAGCCTCTAAATCTGAGCAGGATAAAGCCGCAGCAGATGCTGAAAATAACCTTGCAGCACTGAAGCAGGCAGAGGCCAATGTTTTAGTTGCCAAAGAAGCGCTTAAAACAGCGCAAGTGGCAGAAGCTGGATTAGAAGCACAAGTTTCCAGTGCTAAAGCACAACTAGACCAAGCACAAACTACTAAAGACTATAGCGTTATTGTTGCTCCAATGGATGGTCAACTTGGTGAGGTGAACCCTCGTGTTGGGCAATATGTAGCAGCAGGGTCACAATTACTCTACCTCATCCCACAGCAAACTTGGGTGATTGCCAACTTTAAAGAAACCCAAATTGCCAATATGCGGATTGGTCAAAAAGCATGGTTTACAGTCGATGCGATGAAACACAAAAAATTTACAGGGCATGTTGAGCAGATCTCACCTGCTGCGGGTTCTGAGTTCAGTGTATTAAAGCCTGACAATGCAACAGGAAACTTTACCAAAGTGGTTCAAAGAATTGCCGTACGCATTACCATTGATCCAAATCAAGAAGGAATAGAACACTTACGCCCTGGCATGTCAGTGATTACTTCTGTCGATACAAGTTCGTAAACAGCTTTTTAAAGCTCTATTTAAAAAGCTACAATGTGATCAATCATTATTTTTCTCAATTTCTAATGTTTGATCACATTGCCCAACCTGTTTCCTATCAGCATATTGAACTCCCCTCTTTAGTTCATCTCGACATTAAGCGATTAGATTTAGTTCATCCTCAAATTTCGGGCAATAAATTTTTCAAACTAAAATACAATCTGCTTGTCGCAAAACAACAAGGTTTATCGAGCATTTTGACTTTTGGTGGCGCTTATTCCAACCATATTGCCGCGACTGCCTATGCCGCTCATCTTTTTGGCTTAAGAAGTATTGGAATTATTCGTGGTGAAGAGTTAGCTGACAAACCTCTGAATCCAACCTTAGCAAAAGCTCAAAGTTTAGGAATGCATCTACATTTTGTCTCACGCAATGAATATCGCTTACGAGAAGATGCAAACTATCTTCAACAGTTACACCATCAATTTCCTGAAACTTTCATTATTCCTGAAGGCGGTACCAATGAACTGGCAGTTCAAGGTTGTCAGGAAATTATCAGTCAAAGCGATTTGCAAAACTATGATGTGATTTGCTGTGCAGTAGGAACTGGCGGAACGATTTCGGGTCTTATTGAAACAAGTTCAGCCGATCAAAAAATCTTAGGATTTTCGGCTTTAAAAGGTGACTTTTTACAACAAGAAATTCGGCAGTGGACCAAAAAACAGAACTGGTCTGTGATAGATGCATACTGCTGTGGCGGGTATGCAAAAACTTCACCCGAGTTATTGGCATTTATAGAAAGTTTCGAAGAACAACATGCTGTACCACTTGAACCGATCTATACGGGAAAGATGATGTTCGGTCTGTTTGATCTTATAAAGAATAATTACTTTTCTGAAGGTACTCGCATTCTGGCAATTCATTCTGGTGGTTTACAGGCAGATATAAGAAATAAATCACATCAATAACTTATTAGCTTTTAGTGCACATTACTCCGCATAGCATTAAATGTCTTTAGCATGACTAAGGCTCGGCATGATAGTATATGCCCCTTTTAAATTTTCACGATTAATCGAGAATCTCTTATGTCTAACAGTCATGTCGATGTCATTGTCTTAGGTGCAGGTGCTTCTGGACTCATGTTGGCTGCCCATGCTGCTAAACGAGGGCGCTCGGTTTTAATTTTAGAAAAAGCCAATAAAATTGGTAAAAAGATTTTAATGTCAGGCGGTGGTAAGTGTAACTTTACCAACCTTTATGTAGAGCCTGACAACTATATTTCTCATAATCCACACTTCGTTATTTCTGCCCTATCACGCTACAGCAACTGGGACTTTATCGGTTTGGTATGTGATTATAAAATTGCTTATGAAGAACGAAAACACGGGCAATTATTCACGCTAAACGGTGCTAAAGAAATTTTAGAGATGCTAGTGAGTGAATGTGATAAAACCAATAACGTTGATATCCAAACTCAATGTGAAGCTGTACAGATTGATCCATTAGAAAAAGGCGGTTTTACTGTACACACAAACCAAGGCCGATTTAGCTGTGAGTCATTAGTGGTTGCTACAGGTGGTTTATCCATTCCAACTTTGGGTGGTTCTGGATTTGGCTATGAACTGGCACAAAAATTTGGACATCAGGTTTTCCCAACTCGCGCAGGTTTAGTCCCATTTACTTTTTCAGATCATATTAAAGAAGTCACTACACGCCTAAGTGGTAATGCTCTAGATGTGACTCTAAGTAACTCGAAGAATAGCTTTACTGAAGCATTATTGTTTACGCATCGTGGTTTGAGTGGTCCAAGTTCTTTACAGCTTTCAAACTATTGGAATACCGGTGAAAGTTTTAAAATTGACTTTTTCCCGAGCCAAGATTTAGTAAATTATTTAAAAGACAAAAAGAAAGCCCAACCTAAAGTTTTATTGCGTACTCTTCTGAATGAATTTACGGCAAAAAGTATTGTACAAGAGTTACAACAACTTATATGGCCAGAGCAGAGTGAAACAGCGATTGGTAATATCAGTGATGCACAGCTAGATCATATTGCCGAGCAACTACATGGTTTTGCTGTGAAACCATCAGGCACAGAAGGCTATCGTACTGCCGAAGTTACTTTAGGTGGAGTTGATACAAGTGAAGTATCTTCCAAAACCATGGAAAGTAAAAAGCAGAAAGGACTGTTTTTTATTGGAGAAGTACTTGATGTGACTGGCCATTTAGGAGGTTATAACTTCCAATGGGCTTGGTCTTCTGCTTATGCAGCAGCACAATACGTTTAAATGATGAATAAGCTAATTTGAGGCTTTCGAATCATTTGAAGATTTTTCAGAATTACGTGTATGAGTTGTTGCCTGTTTTGATGAATTAGATTTATTAAACACAAATTTATAAGCACTTGCTAAAAAACCTACTGTAATTCCCGCAATGACAATCGGTGCTAAAAAACGACCTGGTTTCTTCATCGTATTTTCCTCACTTATTTCTTTTTATAATGGCCCAAAAAAAGTTCGACCACTCAATATAGAGTGGTCGAACTTATCACAAAAATCAAAGATTTTTTGTACGGTTTATCTGAAAATTAGTTTTACTTACTAAATTTCGTCATTTTCTCCAGTAGATCCAAACGGTTTATTTACTGGTGGTTCTGCTGGATTTACTTGTGCAGAATCAGCAGGTTTTGCATCAGATGAAACCGTTGATGGTGAAGTTGTAGTTGTTGGTGCAACTGTAGATGTTGACGAACTCGTAGTTGCAGATGAGCTACCAGCAGATGGGCTGCTCGTTGTGGTAGTAGACGGTGGTTGATAAAGCGGATTCGGTTCATTCGCTTCTTTTTTAGCTTTATCTAGCAAATCGCTCAACAGTCTTTCTGCTGGTTGGCGACCACCTAAACCAAATGCAAGAGCGAAAGCAACTGCAACTGCGCCTAGAGTCAAGCCAAATGCAAGATTAACGATTGAATCTGCAATACCCATCGCTCTTAAACCAAGCGCAAGTACGAGACCAATAATTAACACACGAACTAAACTACCTAACCAACGCGAGCTATTATATTCGCCGCGTTGAACCACGTTCGCCACCACATTGGCAAGCCAGAAACCAATAACCAAGATTACAGCGCCCAATAGAATGTTTGCACCGAAATGGATAAACATTGCAATTAGACCACTAATTTGATCGAAACCAAGACGATCCGCAGCTTCAGAAACTGCAAATAGCATAGTAAAGAATACAATTAACCAGCCAACTGCATTAGAAACTTTAGTTTGACCTAAAAAGCGTTGTACATCTAACTTTGCAGGAATTTCATCAACACCAGTACCTGCAATTAATTCGGCTACTAAGCGGCCAACAAAACGAGAAACAATATAAGCAACTAGTAGAATTAAACCAGCAGCAATAATGTTTGGAATCGCCTGCAAGATTTCATTAAGCATTGCTGTTGCTGGCTGAGAAATTGTCTCAATGCCTAAAGCTTCAAACGCTACAATCAATGTTGTAATAATGATGATTGCGAAAACAAATGACCCTAAGAATTTGCCTACGTTAGAGCTTTTGAAAAGACCAATTTTTTCAGCTTGAGCCTGAACACCTAAGCTATTTACTAAACCTTCAACAATACCACGTACAATTTTTGCCAAGATATAACCAACAAAAACGATAACACCAGCAATAAAGATATTTGGCAAGAACGCTACGGCGTCATTTACCATATTTTGAACTGGAATCAGTAAGCCTGTTAATCCTAATATTGAAAGAACAATCGGAAGGAAAAGTAACAATACAAGCCAGTAAAGAATTTCACCAATATTCTGGCTAATTCCACCTACACCCACTTCACTGCTTAACTTATCGTCAAGTTGAGTTCGGGATAAAATATTGGTCACCCCTGCTCGCACCAGTCGAGCAACGATCCAACCAATAAAACCCACCACAACAGCAGCAATAATATTTGGAATATAGACGAGTACCTGATTCACCATATTGCTGAACGGGCCACTCACTCCACTAATGTTAAGTACATTGAGAGCTGCGACAACAGCTAAGATTAGAATAAACCAGAATACGACTTTTGAAATAAGGCCTTCTATGTTTGGAGCACGCCCAGTTGCTGAAGATAATTTTGCATTGGTATTTACTTTTTGCAGAAGTTTTTTTACACCTGCCGCAACTAATAAAGCGATTATCCAGCCAACCAGTAAGATGACGATTGCAGCTAAAATAGGATGAAACTGATCCCAGTAATACATCGCATCAAACTGAGCGCCGCGAGGCCCATTAAAAAATTCATTCATATTGTTATGTCCTCAATTGTTATGTTCTTTTTAGTGCCATCAATTATGAAAAACACCATTCGTTGTTAAAAATGACGATAAATGCGGTCTATCTCACCTTATGTTTTGAGTATTTTCTAATCAACACACTTCTGCATAAATACAACAAATTGATGCAAAAGGTTGCAAAAAAAGCCTTTAGGTCACATCCCAAAGGCTTTCTATCAAGATATACTGGTTGGCTTATTACCCTTTATAGATATTCAAATCTGAAGTACTCTTAATAACATGCGGTATGACCTCATGTTGAAAAGCGGCTTCTTCTTTAGGCGTTTTGCTGTGATCAGCAACCATGTAGACGATGAGTGCAATAAGAAAAAGCCCAACAATAATTAAAATGTAAACTGGCAATCTTCTTTTTTTCGCAGTTTCTTCAGGACTCGTCACATGAGGTGGTTTTGAAAAATCATGCATCTTCTTTCCCCTCTTCTTTTATCATTAACTTTATAATCATCATAGCAATTTGGTTTGTTGCATTGTGTGAAAAAGCATTATGCTAAGGTGTCTGTGTTTGCAAAACTCTACTATTAAAATAATAAAAACAGTATAAAATTTAGGCAAAAATATTTAGCCATTTAAAAATATTGATAAATTATGCTCGAGCTTCTTTAAGGTTCTATTTGTAATACAATATGTTTTAGCGCTTACTTTTTATAAAATAGGCTATAATAAGCCCCCTTGTTTTAAAGCTGCTCTATTTTATGATGTATCGTCAGCAAAACGTAACACTTGATCTCGACACTGACGTCACACATCAATGTTATATACATCAGACGAGAGACGAACATCTCATTGGTATTATTGAATTTAATAAACCAAGTTATGAACTCAAATGGGGTGATTTAGAGTATTTTCGTCGCCGTACTGAAGAATTTTCGGTCATGCCATTTCCTGACTGCATTAATGCCATGATTGTTGATATTCGTAATATCAATATTTTTCTAGACAATGATGTTCCAATCTTGCCTTGGCGCTTACTAGAAGAAGACTGTCCTGTTCGCTTAGTCGTTCCACAAGATCGTTTGGAACATTATGCAGGTCTTTTTGAGCCAACTTGGCTTTCAACCGATGTAGATAGCGCAATTTCAGAAATTCGCGAATTTATGGATATGTTTGTCCACTAATAAACATATCCATAAAATTAATTATAAAGTTGTTTTCACCGCAATTTATTACCAGTAATTTTCTACCGCAATATTTCCCTCACCTCGACGGTTCATCGCCAAACCACGGCGTTTTAAAGCCTCTTTCGTGTCATCTACCATTTGCGGATTTCCGCAAAGCATGACGTGGCTTGTGGCAGGATTCAGCTCTATACCAGCAGATTTTTCTAATTCACCATTTTCAATCAGAATCGGCAAACGATCATGCAATGGCGCAGATGGATCTCGAGTAATAATCGAAATAAATTTAAATCCGTTATGTCCTTCCCCAAAAGTTTGAGCAATCTCTTTAATACGATCAACGTAAGCTAACTCAGCTGCGGTACGGACACTGTAGACCAAATTAATTTTTTGATATTTAGACCATGTATCGAAGTCTTGTAGCATAGATAAAAATGGAGCTAAACCCGTACCTGTTGCTAATAACCATAAATCATGCGGTAAAGGTTGTTGATAGCGAGCTAAAGTCAAATAACCATAAGGTATTTTTTCTAAATAAAGCTCATCTCCTACCTTTAAATGTTGAAGATTTGACGTAAATGCACCGTCTGGTACCACAATCGAAAAAAACTCAAGCGTTTCATCAAATGGTGATGAGACTACCGAATAAGCACGAACAACGAGTTCCTCTCCAACTTTTAGCCCAATACGTGCGAATTGCCCAGCTGTAAATTTAAAATGTGCAGGGCGAGTCATGGTGAAACTAAAAAGAGTTGGAGTCCAGCGGTGTACAGATAAAACTTTTTCTACGCTAAATTTTTCAATTGACATGATTTCAACGTGGCATGAAATAGTGCGCTCATGTTAGCATGACAGCCGAAATAATGAATACTTTTAAACGTTAAGGCTTTTTAAACATGCGCATGACATTACGCCAGTTGGCTGTTTTTGTAGCAGTCGCTCAAGAAGGAACTGTCACCAAAGCGAGTGATGCGGTCAGACTGACGCAAAGTGCAGCAAGTATGGCTTTAGCCGATTTAGAGGATGGCCTTGGTGCTCCTCTATTTGATCGTTTAGGTAAACGATTACAGCTTAATGATTTAGGTCGTTTTTTATTGCCTCAAGCATTAGAAATATTAGGTCGCTGTGAAGCTTTTGAGCAAGCTGCAAAAGGTGAATTGCAAAGCATTGATTTACGTATTGGGGCCACTTTAACGATTAGTGATTACCTCATGCCAGATTTAATGGCAAACTTTTTACAGCATCATCCTAAAGCACATTTGCAATTACAAGTGGGCAATACACGCCAAATGATTGAAGCAGTCAATCAATTCCAACTTGATTTAGCTTTAATTGAAGGCTCATGTCACTTACCTCAACTCCAATGTATTCATTGGCGTGATGATGAGCTTGCAGTTTGCTGTGCCCCAAATCACCCGTTAGCACGTTTAAATAGACCTCTAACAGCGCATGATTTTCTTCAAGTCGAATGGATTTTACGTGAAGAAGGTTCAGGAACGCGTGAAGTATTTGATAATGCGATATTGCAAGATCTGCCAGACGCGAATATTCGCTTAACTCTAGGTCACAATGAAGCAATTTTAAAAATCGTTGCTGGTGGTTTAGGTATGTCATGTATTTCTAAACTTGCCATTGAACCTTTAATTGAAAAGGGACAATTAGTAATTTTAGATACACCATTCTGGCAGCTTACCCGTCCGCTTTATATGCTGGTACATCGTCAAAAATATCAGGGTCCAGGTCTCAAAGCATTCTTACAATTCTGTGAAGATCAGGTTTAAAACCTGATCTTTTCGTTGATTAGCGTCGAAAATTTGATAGCAATTCGCTTGTGATCGCTTTATTGTGATCTGCAATTTTATTTTTCTTGGTTTTCGCAGGATTCGGGTCAACACGCTCAATTTTGATCGCTTTAAATTTACCCTGATTATCTGCGGCAAGAAATCTCACTTTTTCATTTCTTTTCGGTTCGCCCTCCGATGCAGGGAAATCAGAAATATGAAAGAAAATATCTCCTTCAGTAGTTTCAATAAAACCAAACCCTTTATCAGGGTTATATTGTTTTACCCATCCAGTATAAAACTCTTGCTTCATGATCTTTCCCCTACTTTTCTAATCCAGTCGTTGCAGTAAATAAAAAAGAGACTCACGATTCCGTTTTTAAAATTATACGGTTGAATGAAGTCTCTTTTTAATGCTATTTCAAAAAATTAATCTTTTTGTACACTACCAAAAATTTTATCGCCAGCATCACCCAAGCCAGGAACAATATAACCTTGTTCATTTAAGCCATTATCAATAGATGCCGTATAAATTTGCACATCCGGATGAGCTGCTTCAACTTTAGCAACGCCTTCAGGTGCAGCAACCAACACCATAACACGGATATCTTTACAACCACTTGCCTTTAACACATCAATAGCAGCAACTAACGAATTACCCGTTGCTAGCATTGGGTCAATAATCATCGCAAGACGATTAGCCACATCCGGAACTAATTTTTTGTAATACGTGCGAACCTCTAATGTTTCTTCATTACGCTCAAGACCTAAAACACTCACTTTTGCGCTTGGAATTAGATTAAGTACGCCATCCAACATACCAATTCCGGCACGTAAAATCGGTACAATCGTTATTTTTTTACCAGCAATACGCTGAGTAGTAACAGTTCCAGCCCATCCATCAATTTCACAATCCACAACTGGTAAATCTTTTGTTGCTTCATAAGTCAATAACATAGTCACTTCCTGAGCAAGCTCACGGAAATTTTTAGTACTGATGTCAGCACGGCGTAACAAGCCTAATTTATGACGAATAAGTGGGTGACGAATTTCTTGAATGGCCACAGATGTTACCTAAAAATATAAAAACGTATTTATTATAATCTTTTTTTAACGCTCAATAAAAAAAAGCCTCCAGATTTGGAGGCTTTTTTGTACACCAGAATTACTGTTGTGAAAGCATGAAATGTAATGGAGATAAAATTTCTGCTTTTAGTGCCAAATTAATCATTGGATCTGGGTAGACACCCAAAATAATAACTAATGCAGCAGCAGCCAATACCATTAAACCACCCACTTTTTGTCCCCAATGAGCATCTGCATCAATACGAGGAGTTTCTGGTGGTGTCATATACATTACAACCATCACACGTAAGTAATAGTACAAACCGATACCACTACCCACAATAATCATTGCAGCTAAGAACCAGTGTTGAGTTGTTACAGCAGCCATTACCACCAAGAACTTACCAATGAAGCCTGCTGTTAATGGAATACCAGCCAAAGACAACATCATGACTGTTAAAGTTGCTGTAAGTACTGGACGACGCCAGAATAAACCACGGTAGTCTGCAAGGCTTTGTGCTTCATCTACGTTGTTATATGGGCTAGACATTAACGCTACTGCACCAAAGGCACCAATAGTTGTTAATACATAAGACACCACATATACAGTTACGCTACCCAAGCTCGCATAAGTCATGCTAATTAAAGCAATTAACAAATAACCAAAGTGAGCAATAGATGAATAACCAAGAATACGTTTTAAGTTAACTTGACGAACAGCGAGTAAGTTACCAACTAAAATCGACAATACAGCAATGATCGTCAAAATAGTTACTAACGAGTTCACCATCATTGCGCCTGAAGCAAGCATATAGCGCACGAACAAACCAATTGTTGCAACTTTAGCAGCAGTCGCTAAGAAAGTTGCCATTGGCGCTGGTGCACCTGCATATACATCCGGTGTCCATTTATGGAACGGCGCAAGCGATAATTTAAATGCAACAGCAAAGATAATAAGTGCTAAACCTAATAACACCATTGGCTGTTTGATTGCTTCAAATAATGCTTGTACAGAATCATAGAATGAAAGCGAACCTGTATATGCATAGATATATGCCATACCCATCAACAACATTGCCGAAGCTGTCGCTGAAAGTACAAGGTATTTAATACCCGCTTCAAGTGAGTTACTACGTTGATAAGTATAAGCAAGTAAGCCATATACAGGAATCGACATTAACTCAAGGCTAATGAAGAACGATGCATAGTGAGAGCTTGCAACCATCAACATTGCACCTGCTACTGAAGCAAGTAACAAAAGATATAACTCTTCGCGGTTGTCTTTATACGTTTCAATGTAAGCATGAGACAAAGTACAACATGCCAATGCCGCAATCAAAATCATAAATTGATAGAACATGGTAAATGGATCAACCATAAACATGCCCATCACATTTGCCGGTACAAACTTACCGCCAAATACTGCAAATAAAATATAAAGTGCAGCAAGGTTTAAACCAACAACAGAAGCTGTTGCGATTAAATTATGATTACGCTTAATTGAAATTAACAGCATGACGACGATTGTTGTCAAAGCAACAATCATCACCGGAGCTAAAGGCATAAGCGTAGAGAATGATACTGTGAAGTTCATGATTATTGGATCTCCACATGGTCAAGTTGAGTAGCTGTTTGCTGAACAGTTTCAACGACTTCTTGTACTGGCACATAACTATTGACCAACCACTGCATGCTTGAATGAGATACATCCAAGAATGTTTGTGGGTAGATACCAAGCCAAACGAGACCAATCGCACAAATCATCAAAATACCAACTTCACGAGCAGATAAGTCTTTCAATGGACTAGTGTAATGTTGCTTTTGTTCAGGATTTGGTTCACCAAATAAAGCACGGTGAATCAAGATCAAGCCATATAAACCTGCAAATACAAGGCTGATAGAAGCAAGAATCGTAAAGACAGGATATTTATTAAATGAACCCATCAAAATCAGGAATTCACCAATAAAGTTACCTAAACCTGGTACACCTACAAGAGCAGCAACGAAGAACATCAAGAAAAATGGCAAGTACTGAAGCTGGCCACGAAGACCACCCATTAAACGTAAATCACGTGTATGTAAACGTTCATAGATTTGACCAGACATAATGAACAATGCAGCTGATGACAAACCATGTGCCAACATCATGATCATTAGACCTTGGAAGGTCAAAATATTACCTGCATAGATTGCAAGTAAGATAAAGCCCATGTGTGAAATCGACGTATACGCAAGTAAACGTTTCATGTCAGTTTGCTGGTAAGCACACCATGCGCCGTAGAAAATACCAATCAAACCGAAAATAATCGCAATGTCTGCAAACTGTGCAGAAGCTGTCGGGAAGAATGGAATAACAAAACGAAGCAAGCCATACGCAGCTGTTTTAATCAAGATACCCGCTAAGTCTACAGAACCTGCTGTAGGAGCTTGAGCATGCGCATCTGGCAACCAACCGTGTAATGGGAATACTGGTAACTTCACCGCAAAACCGATGAAGAAACAGATCATGAAACCGTACGCTAAGCCTGCAGGTAAATGGTTAGCTACAGCTAATAAATAGTTGTAATCAAAACCGATCATGCCCGTCATCATGTAGCCATAAACTACAAGACCTAAGATACCGATTAACATCACCAGACCAGCAATCTGCGTGTAAAGGAAGAACTTAGTAGCAGCGTAAACACGTGAACGACCGTTTGAACCTTTATGACCCCATAACGCAATCAAGAAGTAGATTGGTACAAGCATCATCTCCCAGAAGAAGAAGAACAAGAACAAGTCAATCGCTAAGAATACACCGATAACGCCACCTAAACTCCATAATAGGTTTAAGTGGAAGAAACCAACGTTCTTTTGAATCTCGCCCCATGAACAACCAACAGCAAGTACACCAAGTAACGCTGTTAATAACACCATGAGTAAAGATAAGCCATCCACAGCTAAGTGAATGCCAATACCGAGTGATTGAATCCACGGTAAATAGAACTCAGCAGACCAAGTTGGGATTTTAGAACCCAACTCGTAGCTATAAGTTCCACTTTGCCAAAGCGCAAGACCTAAGCCCAAAGTAATGAGCATACCAATTAAGGCAATCCAGCGTGGCAAAGTTTTGTCGAGCTTATCGACTAACCAACAAATAAAACCGGCAATGAACGGAACAAGGATCAGCGCGGGTAAAATTAAATTGTTTTCCATTTTATTTCCCCACTACCTGAATAACGATCAAGATCATCAATAACACCACTACACCGAGTGACATGCTTGATGCGTATTCACGCAATGAACCTGTTTGACGTGAGCTTGTAAAACTGTTTCCGCCTTTCACGAGCGCAGGAAGAACTAACCACAAACCGTCAATCGGATCACGGCCAAAGATTTTGGCGAAGAATAAATAAGGTTTAACAAAAACGATGTCATACAATGCATCAAAACCAAAAGCGGTACGGCAAATATGTGCCAAACCTGAACCCAAACTTGTTTGAGCAAATGATTTCACTGCACCATAAGCAAATGTAAATAATGCTATACCAACAACTAGACCAACTAGTGCAATACCTACTGCTAAGTGCTCTGCCCCATGCATGCCTTCCACAAATTGTTCAGCGACATGGAATTCAGGGATTTTTGCAGTATTCAGAATACCTGCTACTGGTGCTTTTAATACCGCACCAACAAAAGTAGACAATACAGCTAAAATACCCAATGGAGCCCAGTAAGTTGCACCTTTAATTTCATGGTAAGGCGTGTTTTCTTGACCAAAGAATACAACCCAGATTAAACGGAATGTATAGATTGAAGTCAGGAATGCACCCGCTACACCCACCCAATATAAGGTGTGATATAAAGCAACTGATTGACCTTGTACCCAAACTTCACCAAGAATCGCATCTTTAGAGAAGAAGCCAATAGTTAAGAATGGAATAGCTGCTAATGCACCGCCACCAATCGCGAAACAAGCAAACAGGAATTTGTTACGTCTGAACAAACCACCCATTTTGAAAATGTTTTGCTCGTGATGGTAAGCCAGAATAACCGCACCAGAAGACAAGAATAATAATGCCTTAAAGAATGCGTGAGCCAACATGTGGAACAAACCAGCTTGATAAGCTTCAGCACCTACAGCCATAAACATATAGCCAAGCTGACTCATTGTTGAGTAAGCCAAGATACGTTTGATGTCCGTTTGTACAAGTGCAGCAAAACCTGCAACTAACAACGTTACCGCGCCAGTTACTGAAATGAATTGCATCACTTCAGGAGCAAGTTCAAATACGCTGAATAGACGACAGCATAAGTACACACCAGCCGTTACCATTGTTGCAGCGTGGATTAATGCAGAAACAGGTGTTGGACCTGCCATCGCATCTGCCAACCATGTTTGCAATGGAATTTGAGCAGACTTACCAGCAGCACCCAAGAACAACATTAATGCAGTCCAGATGGTAAGTGACGAACTCTTCGTCATTACTTCTGCTGCGTGTTCAACGATGTACTGAGTATTCAGCGTACCAAATTGTTGGTAAAGCAAGAATAAAGCAATAAGCAAGAATACGTCACCAACGCGGGTCACTGTAAACGCTTTGATCGCAGCCCAACCATTTGCAGGGTTTGCATAATAGAAACCGATCAGCAAGTAAGAGCAAAGACCTACACCTTCCCAACCCAAGAATAACAACGCCAAGTTGTCACCCAATACAAGCACAAGCATGCTTGCAACAAACAGGTTGAAATAAGAGAAGAAACGCGCATAACCCTCTTCACCACGCATGTACCATGATGCAAAGATGTGGATTAAGAAACCAACACCCGTGATCATACCCATCATGAGTAAAGATAAGCCATCTAAATGTAAGCTAATGCCCGGCGCAAAACCGCCAACATTGAACCATGTCCACAAGTTTTGAACAAAAACTTGCTGACCACTCGTGGTAAATGCCACTCCAGCAATGAGTGCAAATAATGCAGATAAACCTACAGAACCTACACCAATAACTGCTGCAACATTTTCAGAGAGTTTGTCTCGTCCTGCCGCCAATAAAATAAAACCGATTAGCGGAAATAATACTGTTAGATATAAATAACTCATCCGCGCATCTCACTAGCAGCATCCACATCCAAATGATGGAAGCGATGATAGAACTGAAGGACAATCGCAAGACCGATACATGCCTCTGCTGCTGCAAGGGTCAAAATCAAGATGAACATCACTTGCCCATCTGGTTGTGCCCATACGCTACCCGCAAGAACAAATGCCAATGCTGCAGCATTCATCATGATTTCAAGGCTCATTAACATAAATAATAGGTTGCGTCGCACCATTACACCGTAAAAACCGAGTGCAAAAAGGATGGTTGCAACAATCAAACCATGTTCTAAAGGAATCTGGCCCATTATTCTTTTTCCTCTTCTGCACCTGGTTCACGTTTACCTAAGTGGTATGCTGCAACAAGGGCTGCTAGCAATAACATCGCGGCAACTTCAACCAATAATAAATAGTGAGTAAAGAGTGCTTGACCAACTACTTTTGGTCCAATCACTTGTGCCCCAAGCGGTGCTGAAATAGTGGTGTATTCACCACCAAGCATCCAAACTAAAAGCAAGCCGAGTAAGAAACTCATGAGTGCTGGATATGCCCAAGCATCTGAAGAAAGCCATTTGCGTTCTTGTTCAACGGTGTGTTGACCTAAGTTAAGCATCATCACCACGAAGACAAATAGAACCATAATTGCTCCGGCATAAACGATGATTTCAAGAGCACCTGCAAAAGGCGCCCCCACGATCATGAAAATACCAGCAACAGCAAGCAATGAAACAATTAGACTAAGTAGAGCGTGTACAGGGTTCGTGTTAGTCACTACACGAACCGTAGAAACGATGGCCACGAGTGCCATCAAATAAAACGGCCACATCATGGTAATAGACTCCGTACATCGATTGGTGCACTTTCTTTTTGTGCTTGACCTTTCTCTTTACCGTTAATTGCCATACCCGTTACACGGTAGAAGTTGTAATCTGGGTATTTGCCCGGACCTGAAATGAGTAAGTTTTCTTTCTCATAAACAAGGTCTTGACGTACATATTCGCCTAACTCGAAGTCTGGTGTGAGCTGAATCGCAGTTGTTGGACAAGCTTCTTCACACATACCGCAGAAAATACAACGTGAGAAGTTGATACGAAAAAACTCCGGGTACCAACGACCATCTTCTGTTTCTGCTTTTTGTAGTGAGATACAGCCAACCGGACATGCAACCGCACATAGGTTACATGCTACGCAACGCTCTTCCCCATCAGGGTCACGCGTTAATACGATACGACCACGAAAGCGTGGCGGCACAATCTGTTCAGCCGGAACTTCTGGATATAAAATCGTGTCACGTTTACGTGTTGCATGGCTAAACACCATGAGTAACGTACGTACAATTGATCCGAATCCAGCTAGAAATTTATACATTTTGTACTCCCTGCTGTCCTAGGCCTGATTCATCAGAATCACAGCACCAGTCACTAACAAGTTGACCAACGCCAATGGCAAACAAATTTTCCAACCAAAGTTCATGACTTGGTCATAACGCGGACGCATTAAAGAACCACGTGCCAATACAAACATCATTACAAAGAATGCTGTTTTAATCACAAACCAGAATACTGGTGGAACAAATGGAATTTCTAAATTGAATGGCGTTAACCAGCCACCAAAGAATAAAGTCACGATCAATGCAGAGATTAGTACTACGTTGACATATTCAGCAACGAAGAACATACCCCATTTCATACCGCCATATTCAACATGGTAACCTTCTGCCAATTCTTGTTCTGCTTCTGGTTGGTCAAATGGATGACGGTGAGTTACCGCAACACCAGCAACCACAAAAATCAAGAAACCTAAGAATTGTGGAATAACGAACCAAACATCGCGTTGTGCTTCAACAATTTCACGAAGGTTAAATGAGCCTGCAATTGCAACCACACCCATTAATGAAATACCCAAGAACACTTCATAAGAAATGGTTTGAGCAGCTGAACGTAAACCACCAAGCAACGAGTATTTGTTATTTGAAGCCCAACCACCAAACAATACTGCGTAGACAGCAATACCAGCCATTGCCATGAAGAACAATAAACCGATACTCATGTCGGCAACACCCAGTGAAGGACTCACTGGGATTACCATGAACGAAAGAACCGCTGTTGCCATTGCAACAGCTGGTGCTAAACGGAATGTAAGTTTGTCAGCAAACTTTGGTGTCCAGTCTTCTTTGAACATGATCTTGAGCATGTCGGCAACGATCTGGAACATACCACCAGGACCAACACGGTTTGGACCATAACGGTCTTGCCACCAAGCAAGTAAACGACGCTCAATAAAAGACATCAACGCTGCAACTAAAACTACAACAAGCAAAATCACAACTGCTTGAACGACAGCATAGGCAATCGGCCAGTTCTCAGCCCAAAGTGGCGTTTGACGTATAATTTCTTGATTCATGAATTACACTCCTAATGCCACTGAAACAGGCTCAGCTAGCGACACCATTGGTGCTAAACCAACTGGGTAACCAATATAACCTGTAGGTAAATATTCAATTACTTGTACCGGCAAGCTTACAGTCGTTTCGCCTGCTTTTACTGTAATGCGTTGACCTTCTTGAAGGTTCAAACGAGTTGCATCTTGTTCGCCCACTGCAAACACAGCTTCAGGAATACGAGTTTCCATTGCAGGTGTTTTAATGGTGAATTCGCCAGAACCAAAAATATGATGCATTGGTACTAAGCGGAAACTTTCAGGGTTTGCAACTACTGGCACTGGAGCAACGTAGCTGCGTGCAGGACGTTTTGCCAAGCGATCGAATAAACGAACCCCAGAATCACCACCTTTTAAGTGACCACCGACTTCATCCTGGTATTTGTTCCAAGATTGTGGAGAGTTCCAACCCGGAGCCCATGCAAATGGTACTAATGATGATGCTTTTTGCGGACCAACATAACCTTCCATTGAGAATGTTAATGCTGAATCTGGATCGGTAGGCTGTTTAGGCTCATGAACCGATAAAGGCGCACGCATTGCTGTACGACCTGAATAACGACGTGGTTCACGCGCGATTTTCAAGCCATGTACACGATAACCTGCATCAGGCGCAACATCTTGGATAGCTTCAAGTACTGGTACATTTTTCACGATGCTTTCAATTACATCGTCAAGCAATGTCCAATCTACAGCCTTACCTTTAATGCCAGTTTCAATGGCATGTAACCAACGCCATGATTCTTTAATTGCATATTCAGGTTTGTAATAGCTTGGATCGTAAACTTGATAGAAACGCTGTGCACGACCTTCTTGGCTTACAACAGTACCATCACCCTCTGCAAAGCTTGCTGCCGAAAGAACGATATCAGCCTGTTTCACAGTTTCAGTTTCGCTGTGATCAAGTACAATTACTGTTTCAGCTTTATCTAATGCAGCTTGTACTTGTGCAGCTGGTAAGCGACGGAACAAGTCATTTTCAACAATAACAAGCGTGTCGTAGTCTTGAGCAAATGCTTGTTCAAGGCTTAAACCACCGAACAATGCCAAGCCCATAGAGTTCACTTCAGGAACTACAAGACTTAAACCAGCTTTAGAACCTAAGTTCTGAGTCAACTGTGCTGCAGCTTCCATAATAGAAGCATCTTGCAAGCTTGTACCCGCAATAATTAATGGTTTGTTTGCTGCTTTTAGAGTGTCAGCAATGGTTTGAGCAAATGCTTTTGCATCTTCATCTAAACCACTTACAACTTCACCATTCACTGCCGCAGCAACTGCAAAGCCTAAACGTGCGATGTCATTTGGAGAAGCAACCACTTCACCAGTTGCAACGTCAGCAAGACGAGTTTGAGTTGCAGCTAAAATGTAAACCGGAGATTTTGCTTCTTGGCCAATACGTTGTACAGGCTCAGCTAACCAATCTGGTGTACGTGTTTTTGCAGCCATTTCACGCGCTTTGTTTTTCGCAGCTTGGCGAACAGACAATGCCATGCGAGGTGCAGTTTGAGTTAGGTCTTCGCCTAAGATCAGAACAGCATCATAGCTTTCAATTTCACGCATATTCGGGTTGTAGATACCCTCGGTTTGCATGATAGATGCAGCAAGTTCAACAAGCTTTTGCTCTTTTTGTGCAATACCAGTTGAGTAGTTTGCCTGACCTACAAGCTCACGTAATGCGTAGTTTGATTCCAAGCTTGCACGAGGAGAACCAATACCCAAAACTTTTTTGCCTTGAAGCTTAGCAATCGCTTGATCTAGAGCTTGGTCGACAGAAACAGTTGCAACAGTTTCACCATTACGGAACTGAGGCTGACGTGGACGGTCTGCACGGTTTACATAACCTGTGCCAAAACGACCTTTGTCACAAAGGAAGTACTGGTTAACCGAACCATTAAAACGGTTTTCTACGCGACGGATTTCACCATAACGTTCACCCGGAGAAATGTTACAGCCAGAAGAACAGCCTTGACACACGCTTGGTGCATACTGCATGTCCCACTTACGGTTATAACGCTCTGAATGAGTCTTATCAGTGAATACACCTGTTGGACATACTTCAGTCAAGTTACCAGAGAATTCAGACTCTAAAGTACCTGATTCTGGACGACCAAAGTAAACACGAGATGCATTGGCATATACGCCAAAATCTGTACCGCCCGCATAGTCTTTGTAGTAACGAACACAACGGTAACAAGCAATACAGCGGTTCATTTCATGCGCAATGAATGAGCCAAGTTCTTGGTTGTAATGCGTACGTTTTGTAAAACGATAGCGACGACGGTCATGACCTGTCATTACAGTCATATCTTGTAAATGACAGTGACCACCCTCTTCACAAACTGGACAGTCGTGTGGGTGATTCGTCATCAAAAATTCAACAATAGATGCACGGAAATCCGTTGCTTCTTTGTCTTCAATTGAGATATAGGTATTGTCAGATGCTGGTGTCATGCAAGACATGACTAAACGACCACGCGTATCTTCTGGATTCGCATATTGCGTAACAGCACATTGACGGCAAGAACCAACCGAACCTAAGGATGGATGCCAACAAAAATATGGGATGTCGATGCCCAGACTCAAACATGCTTGTAGCAAGTTTTCCGAGCCGTTGACTTCATACGATTTTCCATCGACATGAATTGTAGCCATAGTCGAATTCCTTAAGCTTGTTCTACGTTGCTGGTTTGCACGACAGGACGATTTGTCACTTTCGCTTCAAACTCACCACGGAAATGTTTGAGTGCGCCCATAAGCGGCTCCATCGCACCTGGTGCGTGGGCACAGAAAGTTTTACCAATCCATAATTTACGAGTTAGTTCTTGTAAATGGTCGATATCTTCTTTCTTACCTTCGCCTGCTTCAAGTGCTTTAAGCGCTTTAACAGCCCATGGCAAACCATCACGACATGGTGTACAGAAACCACATGATTCACGCGCAAAGAACTCTTCTAAGTTACGAGTGAGCGATACCATACATTGGGTTTCGTCTACTACCATTAACAAACATGTTCCCAAACGAGAACCTGCTTTCATAATCGTGTCTGCATCCATTGGTAAATCAATGGTATCTGCTGGTAAAAAGTCAGTTGAAGCACCACCTGGCAACCATGCTTTGAGCTTTAAGCCCTCACGCATACCACCTGCATGATCTTCAATTACTTCACGTGCAGTTGTACCAAACGGCAATTCCCAAAGACCTGGGAATTTAACTTTACCCGATGCACCATAAATTTTAGTGCCTGGATCTTTTGATTTACCCGCTGACAAGCCGATATACCACTCTGGTCCACGAAGCATGATTGCTGGCAAGTTGTTATAAGTTTCAACGTTGTTCACAATCGTCGGACGACCCCATGCTCCTGCAACTTGCGGGAACGGTGGCTTAGTACGTGGGTTAGCACGACGGCCTTCAAGCGAGTTAATCAATGCAGTTTCTTCACCACAGATATAACGCCCTGCACCCGTATGTACATGCAGATCAAAATTCCAGCCAGAACCTAAGATATTTTCGCCTAAATAACCTTTAGCACGAATCTGTTCTAATGCTTCATTTAGATATTGAGCAGCCTCGATGTATTCACCACGGATAAAGATATAACCTTGAGTTGCTTCTAAGGTATAACCCGCAATTAACATCCCTTCGATCAATTGATGTGGAAGTTTTTCCATCAACAAACGGTCTTTAAAGGTACCCGGTTCCATTTCGTCGGCATTACAGATCAAGTAACGTGGACCACCATCATTTGGTGCCATCAATGACCATTTAATACCCGCTGGGAAACCCGCACCACCACGACCTTTTACAGTTGCAGCTTTAATGACGTCTAACACTTCAGCAGGTTTCATGCCTAATGCTTTTTTAAAGCCAGCATAGCCTTCAAGTGCTTCGTAATCATCAGCACTACGTACCGCTTCTTGTTTACTTAAACGCCAAGTAAGCGGATGAGTTTCTGGATTACCGTCGCCATAAATTGGTTTTGGTTCAGTATTCATACATACTTCTCCAATAACTGTTTAATTGATGTCACTTCGACTAAACCGTGAGTATCTTCATCAATCATTAAAGTTGGGCCTTTGTCGCAGTTGCCTAGGCAGCAAATTGGAAGCAGTGTAAAACGACCATCTGGTGTCGTTTGACCATACTGAATTCCTAATTCACGCTGGAATGCTTCAGCAAGAGTTTCTGCACCCATTAAGAAGCAAGCAATTGAGTCGCAAAGCAAAATTACGTGACGACCTACCGGATGGCGATAGATACGGTTGTAAAATGTTGCAACACCTTCCAAATCAGCAACACTCATCGACAACAACTGTGCGATGGCATTCATTTGAGCGTCATCTACCCAACCATTACGGCGCTGTACACACTTCAATGCATCCAAAGAGGCTGCACGAGGGTATGGATAGTGACCAATGTGATGTTCAATTTCGTGAATTTCTTCCGCAGTCAAAATCCCTTCAACATTCACACGTGGTTTTTTATCAGTCAAAATCATCATTATGTGTTACCTCTTAGCGATCCACGTCAGCCATAACCACGTCAATGGTCGCCAGATAAATGATTAAGTCAGATACTAAACTTCCGTTAATCACTGAAGGCATTTGCTGTAAGTGAGTAAACGTCGGTGTACGAATACGAGTACGATAACTCATGGTCGCTTTATCTGAAGTCAAGTAGTAAGTACTTGCGCCTTTAACCACTTCAGTCATAAATGATGACTCGCCCGCTGGCATGACAGGACCCCATGAAACGCTCAAGAAGTGCGTAATCAAGGTTTCAATATCTTGTAATGTCTTATCTTTCGGTGGTGGAACAGCCAATGGATGATCCGCCTTGTATGGACCAGAAGGCATGTTATCCAAGCACTGTTGAATAATTTTTAGCGACTCGGTAATTTCACGGAAGTGAACAAGCACACGTGCGTATGCATCGCCTTCATACTCAACCGGCACATCAAAATCGAAGTTTTCATAGCCGCTGTATGGGCGATATTTACGTACGTCAAAATCGATACCTGTTGCGCGTAAACCAGTACCAGTTACACCCCATGCGAGTGCAGATTTGGCATCGTATTGTGCAACATTACGCGTACGACCAATAAACACAGAGTTTTTCAATGCTGCTGTGTAGTACTCGTTTAAGCGTTTAGGCATCCACTCTAGCAATTCTTTAACAAGCTTTTGCCAGTTGTTTGGAAGATCGTGTGCTGTACCACCAATACGGAACCATGCTGGATGCATACGGTAACCCGTGATTGCTTCAACAATGTCATAAACTTTTTGACGGTCTGCGAACATATAGAATACTGGTGTCATACCGCCAGCATCCTGAATTGCCGTACCACAGAATAACAAGTGGTTATTAATACGGAACAATTCGTTCAACATGACACGAATAACTTGTGCACGCTCAGGAACTTTAATGCCTGCCATTTGCTCTACAGCCATCACATACGGCATGTTTTGAGCACAACCACCTAAGTAGTCAACACGGTCAGTATAAGGAATGAAAGAATGCCATGTTTGACGTTCAGCCATCTTTTCCACACCACGGTGGTGATAACCAATATCAGGTACACAGTCCTTCACTTCTTCGCCATCTAACTGCAATACAACACGGAACGCACCATGTGCAGATGGATGGTTAGGACCCAAGTTCAAGAACATGAAGTCTTCATCAGCGTTGCCACGCTTAAGACCCCAGTCTTCCGGCACAAAACGTAAGTGTTCTTGTTCAAAGTCTTGTTTCGCTTTATCTTGCATGTACGGCGTATATTCTGTCGCACGTGCTGAATATTCTTTACGAAGCGGATGACCTTCCCAATAGGTTGGCAACAAAATACGACGGAGCATTGGATGCCCTTCGAAATTGATACCGAACATATCGTAAGCTTCACGTTCATACCAGTTGGCATTTGGCCAGATATTTGTCGCTGTCGGAATGTTTAGATCATTTTCGTTCAAGGCAACCTTGATACGAATGTCACTATTACGCTCAAGCGATAATAAATGATAGAACACAGTGAAGTCAGATGCTGGTAAACCATCACGATGAACACGTAAACGCTCATCCATCGCAGATAAGTCAAACAGCATTACATACGGACGTTCCACTTTACGCAGGAACATAAGGACTTCTTGCACGCGTGCGCGCTCGACCCAGACTGTTGGAAACTCTTCAAAAGTCGCCTGCACGTAAAAGTTCTCACCAAATTTGGTTTTGAGCTCTTCTACGATTGCAAATGCTGGGCGTGAATCAACTGCTGTTGACTCTGGCATAGCAATGTCAGTTTCAGCCATTGGCTTGGCTTCCTATTTAATACAAATTCTGTCAATTTTCTCGATGAACATATCAGTTAGATATGTCAAAACACCGTCAAAAAATTATTTAATCTCATCCATAGAGCGTAAGTTTTTAACGGCAATACGCTCTGCATTCTTACGATCACGTTCTGGCATCATCTTTGGCTTATACACTGGCTGAAGATCATCACCGATCACGGCAGAAAGCGGGCGTCGCTCTAATTGAATCTGGTCTTGTAAAAGCATTAAAGCTTGAATTAATGCTTCAGGACGAGGCGGACAACCTGGGACGTACACGTCAACAGGAATAATTTTGTCTACACCTTGTACTACTGAATAGATGTCGTACATACCTCCAGAGTTTGCACAAGCACCCATCGAGATGACCCATTTAGGCTCTAACATCTGTTCATACAGACGCTGAATAACTGGTGCCATTTTTACGAAACATGTACCTGCAACAATCATCAAGTCAGCCTGACGAGGTGAAGCACGGATAACCTCTGCACCGAAACGTGACAAGTCATGCACACCTGTTAAGGTCGTTGCATATTCGACGTAACAACATGAGGTACCAAAGTTAAATGGCCACAAAGAGTTTTTACGTCCCCAGTTTACTGCTGTATGCAAGACATCCTCTAAACGAGTCATGAATACGTTTTTATTCACTTCCTCTTCAAGCGGATCCGTCACAATTTGACGTTCTTGCAATGGGTATTGATCAGCATCCGGATTCGCGCGGGTCAGAGTATATTTCATCCCGACTTACTCCTTTTCAGATGACAATGCAGGTGTAGTTTTTGACTTAACACGACCTGATGATTGAGCTGGAATCTGGCCTGTAGGGTCAGTTACGAGCTCTTCAATAGAATTAAAGCGTGTAATTTCAGCAATGTTCATTGTTGGTGAACCGATTTTAACCGCTTCACCTGCTGATTTACGGCGATCTGCTGGTGACCAACTTAAAGCACCTACAGAGAAGGCATAAACAAGCGCAATCAATAAATCAACGACAAAGATCACCACAGTGGTATATCCCAACCACCCTACTTCACGCACAGAAGTAGACCATGCATAGAGGTAAAGTGCCTCTAAGTCGAAGACAACAAAGAAAATTGCAACTAAATAGAACTTTGCAGACAGGCGAATGCGAGCGCCACCAGCACTCACGACACCTGATTCAAACTGCTCTTGCTTAGCACGTCCCCACGATTTTCCCCCGAGGAGTAAGGGAACTGTGAGCATAAAGACGCAAAGAAATGTAACGCCGATCACGAAGGCGATAATCGCCCAGTCGTATGGAGTAATGGCACTCATGCGGGGATAACTCCTGGCAGGCCTATTATTTAACAAAGAATGTATGTATTGGCCTTCAAATACACCAAACACAAAATTAATCCCGCCAATTGTACCTGATTTCTAATTTCCCATGCTAGTTGAAGCGTCTTAGTCTTTCGGATGATTTTCTAGACAAAACTATTCATCTATGTGTTGTAAGGGGGGTTTCACAGCACATAATCGGTTTATTTAATAGTTTCTTTGTTTATGATGATTTTTTTCATTTTTTAATTTTAGAATATTTACACAGTTGAAGCGCTTATTAACTTTTTATAACTTACTTTTTTATAATATTAGTTTGTTTTTTATTGTATTCAGCTTCTCCTCTAATTATGATGAATGTTTAATCATGCATAATATTTTATTACTCTTGGATAAGAGTATTTATCATTAAGGGCAGCTGATGCCATACTCACTTCGTGAATTTTCATTTCTCTCCTTTTTAAAATTTTTTCTCCTATTTAGCTTCATTATTGCGACATGTTGTTTGATTGGCATCGCATCTCGCCCTTTAAGTTTTCTTGCATTCTTTTGGCCTGCCAATTCGGTTTTGCTCGGATTGCTTATTCGTTTTCCAATCACACGCCAACCAAGCGCATTTTTAGGTGCCTATATAGGATATGTGATTGCTGACTTATTTCAGGGCACTCCATTTGCTCTCACACTTGTTTTAACAACATCAAACTTTCTTTATGTTGTTACTACGTTTGCGCTCTATATGTTTTTTAATCAACATATTAAAGCGGCCTATCGCGGTTATTCTTACCTTTTTTTATTTGGATTATGCGGAATAGGTAGCGTAGTAGGTGCATTGTTTGCAGCAACTTTCGTGCCTATGTTTAATACCAAATTTATGATTGGTGGCTTGTTGGATGAGTTTGGTTACTGGTTTACTTCAGAACTGCAGAATGCCTTGCTTCTTTTACCTATCATATTGAACATTCCTCAATATAGTCAGGTTAAGCATTACTTTTCAAGAAATCGCGGCCTACAACCAACCGACCTTTTACCTTTTGGCGCTGTACTTATTTCGATTGCTGCTAGCTATTATGACTCTGGTCCGGGTTCGCTGCTCTACCCGATTGCTGCCCTGATCTGGTGTGCGATTCGCTACAAACCTATTGTTGTTGCACTCATTACTAGCTTTACCAGTGCTTATATTATTTATCATGTCTCTGGACATTACCTTTTGCTCTATCCAAACGAATATTTCAGCAATACGATCTCGATCCGAATTGGGTTAATTATGATGACGATTGCCCCACTCACGGTTTCTAGCATTAGTGTTTTGCATTCAGAGTTAATTCAAAAGCTTCAACATGCCATTGCACATGACGAACTAACGTCAAGCCTGACTCGACGCCAGTTTTTACAATCGGTCAGATTACTTCAAGAAAAAGTTCAAAAAGAAAATAAGACCTCAGCTTTTTTCATGCTTGATGTCGACCACTTTAAGCAAGTTAACGACAACTACGGCCATCAAATCGGTGACCGTGCGCTACAAACTTGTGTCACCACCATACAAAATATTTTGCATCCCCACGATTTATTAGGCCGTTTTGGCGGTGAAGAGTTTGCCATTTTTATTGCAGATACCACTAAAGAAAGTGCATTTGAACTGGCTGAACAAATTCGAATTAAAATTAGCCAGCAACCGATTTATATTTATGGAAAATTACCAATTTTCATACAGGTGAGTATTGGCATAAGCTTATATTCCCCATCGTCCCATCGAGCGATTGAAAATTTATTTAAAGAAGCAGATGATGCTTTATATCAAGCAAAACGCCAAGGACGTAATCGAGTGTTTATCTCTTTATAATTTTTTCATTTCATCATCTAGTGTAATGAATTTTATACAATAACCTGTGTTTTGCCATGTATGCTAATAACAGATAATAAGGAGAAAAATGCATGACTCTAGAATATACGCATAAACCAAACTACTACTTGTTTGCACAATTACTGGTGCGACATATAGAAAGCTATATTCACAAACATCCAGATGCCAACAATGCAATTTTTGACTTGCGAGATGTCTATGAAATATTTAGACAGGATTTTGCGTCAACGACAACAAACCTAGAAGGTATTTTGCATATTGCAGATGAATATAAAATAGAAACGCTTAATGGAGATCAACCTCTTATTCAAAAATACCAGATTGATGCAAAAAACAATTCGTTACTGATCGATTTTAATTCCGATGCGTTAACCAGCTTAAGAAGCGGAAAACCTATTTTGGAACCAGATGCAACCCAACTATAAGTAGATTAATAAAAAAGCACCTTATGAAGGTGCTTTTTTATTGGCTTTTAAAGGAGGCTGTTTAAAGCGTTTTGCTGGCCATGTCATAATAAAACGAGCGCCACCCAAGGTTGGGCTTTCATCCACTTTAATTTCACCACCAAACCAATAGGCAATACGGCTTACGATAGACAACCCTAAACCATAACCACCCGACGCACGCGTACGGCTATCGTCTAGACGGGCAAAAGCTTCAAATACTCTTTTACGGTCTTGTTCAGGAATACCTGCGCCATCATCTTCAACACAAACAAAGGCCATGCCATCACTGTGGATACCACCGGTAATCCGAACTTTATTATCACAATAACGAACTGCATTACCCACCAAGTTTTGAACAACACGATGTAAATAACGGCGCTCAGCATCTACTTTTACATAAAGTGGAGGAGCAACAAGTTCAATTTCTTTTTGCGTTTTTAAAGCTTCGGTTTCAACTGCAACCTGATCTAACACATCAAATAAAGTAATTTCATCAAAATCTAGTGAAGGTGTACCCTGCTCTAGTTTTGCATAAGTCATGATCTCATCAATTAAAGTATTGAGTGCCTCAATATCTTTATCAATCATGTCGACCTGATGCATACGATGATTATAGTCATCTTCTTCCGCCAACATCTCTGTACCAAAACGAATACGGGCAACAGGTGTTCTAAGCTCATGAGATACCGCTCTCATTAACTCACGCTGAGCCTCGATTAAACGCTGAATATGATCAGACATGTTGTTATAACTTGATGCCAAGTTTGCCATTTCGTCACTTCCTTCAATAGGAACACGCAATGACAAATCACCAGACTTCATACGGTTTAATGCATAACGTACTTGGCGAATTTTACGCTCTAGCGGCAAGATCAACCCATAAACACCTAGACTCAGCAAAAATAAGCTAAATAAAGTAATCCCTGCTGAAAGCTGCAAAGGCATCCAGTTAAACATCGGAACCGGTCCAAGCACGAGAACCCGTGTAGGCTGATTCGGAATTGGAGAGACGATTGAAATGGTTGTACCGCGGACTGTCGCACTGTCTTTGTACAACATAACGCTTTGGTCTTGGCGTAAACGACCAATTTGTTCAGAGTCCAGATTAACGTCTTGAATATTGTAGATATTAATTGGGTAAGAGAAATGCTTTTGAATCTTGGCAAGATATTCTTGTTCTTGCCCCGGATAAAACATTAGATAATCAAGTACAAAAATAGGGAGAGCCTTCATTTGGCGCTCAGTAATTTTGTCGACTTTTATAGATAAAAAGTGCTGAGGATCATCACGTAAGCCAATAATGATATACGCAATACTATTACTGGCATCGTAACGGACAACAGACTTTTGAGCTTCGATTCGTTTTTTCTCGGTACGAGATAACTCAACCTTGCTTGCATCAGTATAGTAAATTGGAAGTTCCAATAAATCTGACGCATCTGAAACCCAGTCTATTTTCTGTTGCTTCCCTGGTTGTCGAGCGACTCCCTCACTAATGACATAAGAAATACCATCGGTTAAAGATTCTCGGTATTCTTGTGCCCGTTGATAATTGATAATTTGTACAAGCAAATAACCAAAGACAGCAACCAGAACAACAAGAATTACCAGTCCCGCATATATTCGCAGGAATATACTGTGTTTAAACACTCGACCAACCTTATAGGAAGTTTATTCAGACCTTATAACCCGTTGGTTTCTTTAACAAACAAGTAACCTTTACTACGTACTGTTTTAATACGCTTTGGATTTTCAGGATCATCACCAATTTTTGGACGAATACGTGAAATACGGACGTCGATTGAACGGTCCTGACCATCGTATTCGATACCACGTAAACGTTCGAAGATATCTTCACGCGATAAGATACGACCAGCATTTGATGCAAGCAACCATAATAGATCATATTCTGCACTAGTGAAGTCAACAAGTTCACCATTTAGCGTTACAGAACGACCGCCATTATCAATTACAAGGTCATCGAACTCGATACGTTGAGCAACTTCATCTTCTACAGTTTTATCTGTGCGACGTAATAGTGCACGGATACGCGCTAAAAGAACACGTGGTTGAACCGGTTTAGCAACATAGTCATCTGCGCCCATTTCCAAACCAAGTACCTGATCCATGTCTTCTGTACGTGCAGTCAACATCAGAATCGGTTGATGGTAATGTGGACGAACTTCACGGCAAACTGTTAAGCCATCGGCACCCGGCAACATGACATCCAAGACTACTAGATCTGGTTGTTCACTAATAATACGACGAATTGCACGGTTACCATCAGTTTCTACACCAACTTCCAAACCGTTGCGAATTAAATATTCTTGAGTTAATCGCGCTAAGCGCTCGTCATCTTCAACGATCAGAATCTTTGGTAACTTTTCTTCTTGGCTCATATCATTGCCCCTATAAATCTCGTTTCATGCATCTTAAAAATCTTGCAGATACATTCGTTTATCATTTGCAATATACACACGTTTACATTGTAAACAAGTAGGCGTTCACCAAACTGATACATGACCATCGTATTTTGTTGCATTTTATTAGCCTTTGAATTTTCACGTGTTTTTAAGATTTATTTATTGTTATTAAATTTCATATTCTATTCATATTTCCAATGTATGAATATTAAACAAATTATTTCTCTGTTTAGTTTAAATTTATTTAAGTGTTTGTTTTTTGAGTTATCCACAAAGTTATCTATAAGTGTTTTTTAACAGCTTTGCTATGCTATCTCCCATCAAATCATACAGATAAAAAATTACTAAAAAGTCAAGATTGATCTGCTATGAAAAATCCCGTATCTTGTGTTGAAAATAAACTTTAACTACTAAGTCTTGTGTTTATCCCTCAAATATCGTGGCATGTTTTTTGCTCGGTTCAAACGGTCTATGAACATAACAAAAGTGACAATGGAGCTATGCTGGCATGAGCGTAATTACTTCGACTCCCGGTCAAATTCAGGTGATTAAGCGCACTGGAGATGTTGCTGCATTTGATGCAGAGAAAATTTCAGTTGCGATTGGTAAAGCTTTTCTTGCTGTGGAAGGTCAACAGAGTTCGGATTCTAGCCGTATTCATGACCGTATTACCCAGTTGACGGAAATGGTCTTAAATACTTTTACTCGCCGTTTACCATCGGGCGGTACAATCCATATTGAAGAAATTCAAGATCAAGTAGAACTTGCTTTAATGCGTACTGGGGAACAAAAGGTTGCCCGCGCTTATGTGATTTACCGTGAACAACGTGCTAGCGCTCGTCAGCAAACGAACTCAAACCACCACCCTACTTTACAAGTTACCGACACAAACGGTCAGCTTCAGCCACTTGATTTAAGTGCATTGCAAGCAACTGTTTCTAAGGCGGCTGAAGGCTTGGAAGGTATTGACGTTCAAGCCATTGTCGATGAAACCGTTAAAAACTTATATAACGGCGTAAAAGAAAGTGATATTGCCACTACAATGATGATGGCAACACGTACCCGTATTGAACAAGAACCAAACTACACTTACGTGACTGCACGTTTGCTTTGTAACGAATTAGTGAGCACTGGTTTAACGTTCTTAGGCTTATCAACAGACACACCAGAAAACAATGCACTTGAAGCATTCTTGAAAAAAGGTGTTGAGCTTGATTTGCTTTCACCTGACTTGCTTGACTTCGACTTAGAAAAATTATCAGCAGCAATTCAGCCAGAACGTTCTAATCAGTTTACCTATTTAGGTTTGCAGACTTTATTTGACCGTTACTTCATTCACTCAAACGGCGTTCGCTTCGAATTACCACAATTATTCTTCATGCGTGTGTCGATGGGTCTTGCACTCAATGAGCAAGATAAAGAAGAGCGTGCAATTGAGTTCTATAACTTATTGTCTAGCTTCGACTACATGGCTTCTACGCCTACCCTGTTTAACTCAGGTACATTACGTCCACAGCTTTCAAGTTGTTACTTAACAACAATTGGCGATGACCTTTATGACATTTATGGCGCAATGCGTGACAACGCAATGCTTTCTAAATGGGCTGGCGGTTTAGGTAATGACTGGACGCCTGTTCGTGCCTTGAACTCTTATATTAAAGGTACTAACGGTAAGTCTCAGGGTGTTGTTCCATTCTTGAAAGTTGCGAACGATACAGCTGTTGCAGTAAACCAAGGTGGTAAGCGTAAAGGTGCTGTGTGTGCATACCTAGAAACTTGGCACTTAGACATCGAAGAGTTCTTAGAGCTTCGTAAAAACACGGGTGATGACCGTCGCCGTACTCACGACATGAACACTGCGAACTGGGTTCCAGACTTGTTTATGCAACGTGTATTTGAAGATGGTGAATGGACATTATTTACCCCTTCTGAAACTCCAGACTTGCACGACTTAACTGGTGCTGAATTTGCTGAGCGTTATGCTTACTATGAGTCTGTAGCGAAAGAAACTAACATGCTACACAAGAAAGTACGTGCTAAAGACTTATGGCGCAAAATGCTTTCTATGTTGTTTGAAACTGGTCACCCATGGATCACATTCAAAGATGTATGTAACTTACGTTCACCACAACAACACGTTGGTGTAGTTCACTCATCTAACTTATGTACTGAAATTACCTTGAACACAAATCAAGATGAAATTGCAGTATGTAACTTGGGTTCGATCAACCTTGTACAACACGTTCAAGGTGGTGTGTTAGACCGTGAGAAGTTAGCTCGCACTATTAAAACAGCAGTACGTATGCTCGATAACGTGATCGACATTAACTACTACGCTGTACCACAAGCGAAAAACTCGAACTTGAAACACCGCCCTGTCGGTATGGGTATCATGGGCTTCCAAGATGCTCTATATGAAATGGGTATTGCTTACGGTTCAGACGCTGCTGTTGATTTTGCAGATGAATCAATGGAAGTGATTAGCTACTACGCGATTGAAACTTCAAGCAACTTGGCTGTTGAACGTGGTGCTTACTCAACATTCAAAGGTTCATTGTGGGATCAAGGCATCCTTCCAATCGATTCTTTAGAAATTGTTGCGAAATCTCGTCCAGAGCGCATGTTCGAAGTTGACCGTACTCAACGTTTAGACTGGGACACTTTACGTGCCAAAGTTCAAAAAGACGGTATGCGTAACTCAAACGTGATGGCGATTGCTCCAACTGCAACCATCTCTAACATTTGTGGTGTTTCTCAATCTATTGAGCCAACATTCCAAAACTTATATGTGAAATCTAACTTGTCTGGTGAGTTCACTGTTATTAACCCATACCTTGTTCGTGCATTAAAAGAACGTGGTCTTTGGGACACAGTAATGGTTAACGACCTTAAACACTTTGAAGGTTCAGTACAAAAAATTGCTCGTATTCCTGAAGAATTAAAAGCAATCTTTGCTACTGCGTTTGAAGTAGATACACGTTGGATCGTTGATGCTGCATCACGCCGTCAAAAATGGATTGATCAAGCTCAGTCGCTTAACCTTTACATCTCTGGTGCAAATGGTAAGAAACTTGACATCACTTATAAGATGGCATGGTTACGTGGTCTTAAGACGACTTATTACCTCCGAGCTTTAGGTGCAACTTCTGCTGAAAAATCTACAATCAACACAGGTGCTTTAAACGCAGTTAAACCTGCGACTGTTGAAGCAGCGGCAGTTGCTGCCCCTGTTGTAGAAGCGAAGAAGCCAGAAGCAGCAGTTGAAGAGGAAGGCTTTACTCAAGCAGCTCCAGTACCAATGGCTTGTTCAATCGACAACCCTGATTGTGAAGCTTGCCAGTAATCACTGATTAGACAACTTATCCGTAGAGATCACTTATCACTAAGTGATCTCATAAATAGTCGATTTGGCTATCGAGGATGTTGTACAGTCAGTAGATAGTCAAATCATCACTTGAATGATGATTATGATAGACATTACAAGTATTTTTATCGGGTTAATAGTCGCGTTGATTACGATGGTAAGTTATAAGATCTGTGTAAATTTTACGAATATTGGAAATCGTAATAACTCCAATAATACGAAAAATATTTACAACATCACTAATAACCATTATCACAACGATAAATTCGATAAATAAAAAGAAGGCTAAGATTATGTCCAATTTAAGTCATAACTATGAGTTAGGAGTATTTGTACTAGTCTTAGCCTTTTTATTTTTTTATATTCCAATGATTTATGCATTTTTAAAAATACGTAAGCAGCAACGTAAGCAAAACAAATAGTTTTAAAATTAATGAATTATTTCTTTTGGTTATGGATAAGAAATTACTCTTTAAATATCCAAAATGAGAAAGGGAAACACCGCGTCAACGATGCTTCCCTTTTCCCAAAAGACATAAGGTTATCTTTTGGGCGATGACTATTCTTTCGAAACAGCTAGGGAATATTCTGAACTAGTTTAAAGCCATCGTCAAATTAACCATTATTAATGGCTCAAACTTTAGGAGTGTTCTTATGAGCAAATCAACTGACAGAATGGTATATAAACGTGGTAACGAATGGGTGAATAAAGCTAATGGCAATAGTCGTGCTTCTTCAACCCATACAACACAACGTGATGCTATTGATTCTGCAAGAACTATGTTGAAAAACTCTGGTGGTGGTGAATTAACTATTAAAGGGGTTAATCAACTTATCAGAGAGAAAAATACTATTCCAAACGGAAATGATCCTAGGAATATTAAAGGGTAATTTATTCCCTCAAATTAAACAAAATTCCTTATTACCTCGACCTAGATCGGGGTAATAAAGGCTATCAAATAAAAACATAAATTGATGATTTTTTTACATTTTTTATTGCATTCAAAAACAATTATATAATCCTTAATATGCTCAAAATTCATCTATTCGTCCTTAAAACAGCTATCAAAATTATCATTTGATAACTACAATAGTACTCAACTTATTAAGAACTAAATTCGCCCACTGAATTTCTGAACAATATTGGCAATATTTGTTTCATAAGTTTCTCCTAATTGGGCGTATAAATTTTGAGAGAATTGATATGTCTATACTTAGTTGGGACGATTTTGAAGATGATTCGCAAAAACCGACTACACCTGAACACAAGTCTGCGCCCGTCCAATCGGAAAAAGCGTCAGATTCGCAGAATGTATCTACTGCGCAGCCATCATCGCCGAGCATGGCAGCTCCACAATCCGCTGGAACCCATTCCGTGCGACCAACAGTTGCCTCCGATACAGTGGCTAGAGCCGCTCAAGCCTTAGAACATTTAGACGTTGCCCCTGGCCTTGAAGAGCTAGAAATGGGTGCTCAACGTGTTCAAGTTGACGACAAGGCAATGATTAACTGTCGTGCCGATTTGAACCAACTTGTACCATTTAAATATGAGTGGGCTTGGCAGAAATATCTTGACGGGTGTGCAAACCACTGGATGCCTCAAGAAGTTAACATGAACCATGACATCGCGCTTTGGAAGTCTGAAAATGGCTTAACTGAAGACGAACGTACTATTGTTATGCGTTCTTTAGGTTTCTTCTCGACTGCGGACTCTTTGGTTGCAAACAACTTAGTATTGGCGATTTACCGTCACATTACTAACCCTGAATGCCGTCAATACATCTTGCGTCAAGCATTTGAAGAAGCAATTCACACTCACGCTTACCAATACTGTATCGAATCTTTAGGTATGGACGAAGGCGAAGTCTTCAACATGTACCGTGAAGTTCCATCTGTTGCACGTAAAGCAGCTTGGGGCTTGAAATATACTCAATCTTTAACTGATCCTAATTTCCACACAGGCACACCTGAAAACGACCAGCGTTTACTTCGTAACCTGATCGCATTCTACTGTGTACTTGAAGGGATCTTCTTCTACTGTGGCTTTACTCAAATTTTGAGTATGGGTCGTCGTAACAAGATGAACGGTGTTGCTGAGCAATTCCAATACATCTTGCGTGATGAATCTATGCACTTGAACTTTGGTATCGACATGATTAACCAAATCAAGATTGAGAACCCTCACCTTTGGACTGCTGAGTTCCAACAAGAAGTGGTTCAAATGATTGTTGAAGGTACGATGCTTGAAATCGAATATGCACGTGACACGATGCCACGCGGTGTATTGGGTATGAACGCAAGCATGATGGAAGAATATTTGAAATTCATCTGTAACCGTCGTTTATCTCAGTTAGGTTTACCAGAACAATTTGCTGGTGTAACGAATCCATTTGCGTGGATGTCTGAGATGATGGACTTACGTAAAGAGAAGAACTTCTTCGAAACTCGCGTAACTGACTACCAAACTGGTGGTGCGTTAAGCTGGTAAGTTTAAGTATCTACTAAATAAAAAAACCGCTATCTATAGCGGTTTTTTTATTACTCAAAATGTCATAAATTCTTAAATAGAATCAACCTTTTCCAGAGTACAGAACTGAACCAACTAAAACGGCTTGGCCTGCAATACTGACGTGTAATATTGAATCTGTTTTCTCAACTGTCACTAGAACTCGCCCCGGTTTTTCTATTGCGAAGCCTTGATATCCCCAATAAGTTACTTTCTGATCACATTCGATTAAATCGTGATGAACAAGGTACGCTCCCGCTGGACCATTTGCATTACCAGTTACAGGATCTTCATTAATACCGATTGCAGGGGCGAACATTCGGCCATAGGTAATAGGTTCTTGCTTACTACCCTCCAAGACAAATGGGAAAAAACCATTGCAGCCTATTTCAGCACTAATAGCTTTCAGTTTTTCATTATTCGGAGTTAATCCATCAAGCGTACCTCTGCTCAGCATGGGCACCATCACCTTGGAATGCCCCGTCGTAACAACTTGTATTGGTAAGTCAGCAAAATCATTCATACTTACACCCAATGCGCTTGCGAGTTCAGTCCGTTGACTCTCATTAAAAGGTGATAAAAACTCTACGCGACCTTGAGTCATTTTCACCAATAACGCTTCTGGACTTCCAAATATTGAAACGGGTAAATGACCAGCCCCCGTTTTTGCGATTAATGGATAGTCTGATTGGTGGCCAGTAGTTGCACGTAAAAAATGAGTAGCGATCGTCGCATGTCCACAGATCGGGACTTCATGTGTAGGGGTAAAATATCGAACATGTATGTCATGGCTTTGATCTTTAGGTGACAAAACAAAGGCAGTTTCCGAATAGCCTGCGAATGCAGCAATATCTTGCATCTCTTGAGTCGTAAGATGGTCCGCATCTAGAACAACCCCTGCTCGATTTCCTGTATTTGGTTTGGTGGTAAACGCATCAACTACATAAATGGTCGTCATGGCAGAACTCCTCTGTTGTTAACATTGTGATCTCAGAAATAGCTCCTGCCATAACCAGAAAATCTTATTTAATTGCAACGACACATGCCTTAGCTCAAAAAGGTTTATAGTCGCCTCATATAATGAGTTTTGATTCTTTGTACTAGTTATTTGAATTGTATAAATCTAAACATCGGGGATACTATAGTTTTTATTGCAAACGCATTTTCTAAATATGGAAAGGTATGAACTGGGACGATACTAAAATTTTGTTAGCTATTGGACGAACTGGCGGGTTGAGCCGCAGTGCAAAATTGCTTGGTATTAGTGTTTCTACCGTACATCGCAGAGCTGTTGAACTAGAGAAAAGTCTCAATGCGATTCTTTTTTCTCGAGACAGTGATGGCTATACACTCACCCACGTTGGAAAACATTTTTTTGCTTTGGCTGAAAAAGCAGAAGAGCATTTAATAGCGATGGAACGTTACAACGATCAAGGGCAGCAATCATTGTTCCGCATTGCTTTACCTGAGTTAATCGGGCAACAGTTGCTTCAGTCAAAGCTAACAGCATTGCAGTTGAAGCATCCAGATTTACAATTAGAGATGTCAACGAGTGTCGTTCCTGTTGATTTTTCCCGACGGGAAGCTGACATTATTCTTCGACTTGTTCGACCAGAAAGCGGGCGTTACATTATTCGACGTCTTGGCCAACTGGAGTACGGGCTTTATTGTAGTAAAGATTATCTCACCAGTTCCACAGAACATGCTGAAACGGCTAATGATTTACTGAATCATCGTATAATCGGTTGGGACCGAAGCATTCAATATACGTTCTTAGCACAATGGATGCGTGAACTCACCCAAAATGCAGCCCCAGCTTTGTCTTTTGATAACATGCACTCTCAACTACGAGCAGTCATTGAAGGACAAGGAGTCACAGCCCTGCCTTGTTTTGTTGCAAAGGGTTCGGGTTTAGTACCCATACTACCTGAGCAAACTTTAAAACAAGAAGTGTGGTTAATGCGTCATTTAGATACTAAGGATAGTGACTATTCAGCGTTGATTAGCGAAACGATTGAAAAAGAACTACAAAAATATCTGTTGTGATAAGAATTAGCTTTTATCCTAATTTTGAATTTAAAAAAAGAAATTTTAAGTTAAACCGAGTTATGTCTCACTCAAGTTGTACAGAGTGATTTTTAGTCAAAATAATTGACCAAAACTATCAAATCTGCTCATAAAAAATCTGACTTGTGTCAAAATCGGAATTTTGCTTTTTTTGTAGTGGATAAAAATTCTTAACACTCTAATTTTAAAATCTTTTTTATATGGTCTCAGATAATACCCATTATGTTAAATAGAGAGATTTTATGAGAGTTTTCGAATATTATTGCTTCTAAAATAGAACCTTTAGAAGACAAAGATACTGAAATGTTAGATTTATTTACTAATACTAATTCAAAAAAAGATTTCTTTTCGAACGGATTAATGCAAGAAATTCAGAAGGACATGGATATTTATATAGCGTCTGCTTTTTTTACAGAAGTTGATGTAATTGATGAGTTAATTAAAAACAATTGTCGTATTCGAATTATTGTTAGACTAGGTTTTCCAACGTCTCCTCTCGCATTAAAACATCTTCTAAAACATAAAAATATTGAAGCTAGATTTTATACAAGTCATGAGTTTCATCCTAAATTGTATATCTGGGGGGATAAGAAAATTTTTGTTGGATCAGCCAATTTAACAAAAGCTGCATTACTTAGAAATCAAGAAATCATGATAGGTATCTTACCTGATGACTTGCGGTTTGAAGAATTAACTTACTTATTTTTAGGGTATTGGCAAGAAGCAAAGGTATTAACACTAGAAGAAGTAGAAAAGTATGAAAAAGTTTATAAAAGCTATAAAGATAAGCTAGATGCTATAAATGATTTTGATGATGAGGTTCAAAAAGTCTTAGGTGATCATAATTTTCCTAATATTCAGCGATATGAAGTAAAACAATCTAGTTCAGAACTATTTTTCGATAATTTCTTAAAAACTTATCAAGAATCAGTTCATGCTTATAACTTCATTGAGGACGAATATAAAAAGAAAGGTCGGAAAGTTAATAGTGAACTTATACCATTGCGCTTAGAAATTGATTCATTCTTTAGTTTTGTTCGAGAAAGTCATGCAGTTCATGAGACATGGAGAGATCAAGATCTTGGTTGGAATGATAATAATAGAATGATATTAAATAATTTAATTGATGAATGGATGAATATTGATTGGGCTCATTTTGAACAAAGGATCGTTAAGCAGAACTATCCATTTATAAATAGCATTCTTGGAAGTGTAGATTCTATTAATGAAGCGACAGCTAGTGAAATTGTAGATGCTCTTTGTGTAACACATTCTTTTCATGACCGGCTACGATTTTTTAAAGGTGGTTTAGATACATTAAAAGAAGCATTTCTTAATCAGAACGAACTAAGCAAAGTAAAAAATACGTTAGCTTATTTATTACATGATCAAAAAAATCCTATAGGAAAACGTATAGCAAATTGTATTTATAATCCTAACTTTAAATTAAATGAATTTGGTCAATCAAATGTACAAGAATTGATCGGATGGATAAATAATGAAAATATGCCTGTTATAAACGGTCGAACTACAAAGGTTTTACGTTATTTTGGCTTTGATGTGAGACAGGTCAATTAATTTAGATTTAATAACTTTTCTAAAATTAACATAATACACCTTATGCAAAAGGCCCAATTTGTGGGTCTTTTGATCCTCTACTTAACATAAATCTCTTATGCAAACTCAAAAAATTGAGCCTTAAGTTACTATATTTTTTGAAAATTTCGCATGACTCTCATTATGTTAAATGGGGGAATTTATGTAATCAAAAATTATTTTTTTAGTTATAAATATAAATTTTCCAAATAGAGTTTTAATTATATAATTATAAAAAAATTAATGTCTTAGGGGGAATTATGTCAAAGGCAATGAAATGGATTGGGAGAAATTTAAGCCTAGGTGGTCTTGTACGTCATGCTGGTAATGGTCTAGGTACTGTTACTAACGTTACTGTACAAGGTGTGGGTATGGTGGCAAGTGCATTATCTGATGATCCTAAAACAAAAAAAAGTATAAAAGATGCTTGTTCAAATGTAGGTAAAACACTTGATTCTAGTATTACAAAAGGTAGTGCTGTAGCAGGCCAAGGTATTGATTATGGCGTGCAAAAGGCTAGTGTTGGAATTGGCTATGCAAGCGGTGGTGCCGCAAAGTTACTTGGGGCATCTGAAGAAAATGTAATACTTGCCAAAAAAGTAGGAACAGTCGTGGGAGCTGTTAGCATCGGTGTTGTAGCTGGTGGTGGAGTAGCTGATGCAGCAATTGCTATTGGAGCTGCTTCAGGTACTGCTGGAGCAGCAGCAACAACTAGTGGATTAGCAGCGCTTGGTGGTGGGTCAATAGCTGCTGGTGGTGGTGGAATGGCTGTAGGACAGGCAGTAGTAAATGCTATTGTTGCAACAGGTGGTGTATCTGGTGCAGCAACAGTAAAAGAAAATAACTGATTTTAGAAATAGATATAGTCTGAGTTTATGTAAGTTTTTCTAAAATCAACATAATATAGCTTATGCAAAATGTAATTTTTTATCTGATATAAATCATAGTTTTACTTTTTAAAAAAGCCCAACTCATAGTGCTTGGGCTTTTTTTATTTTTCTACAAATAATATTTTAAAGAGAAATTAATTAAATCTGGAAATTTCAAAATTCAATTTATATGTTAGAAAATTTATTAAACAGGCTTCTCTAATTCTTTCTTTAAATAGATCTTGAAACCAAAAATTTGTTAAAAAATTACCCGCAGAGATGAAGAATGTTTAAAATTCTTCTATAACCTTGGCTTATGTCCGCTGGCTCAGATTCAAATAACCAAACACAGCTTTTTCAACTCGCTGTTGTAAATGGTTTAAATCACTTTCCCCTGCTATGCCTGCCGCGTTAATCATACCCTTGCTTAAAGCAATTACATCTTGTGCGGCTATCTGTGAATGTGAAATACCAGAATGTATAAACAGAACAGAAATTATGGTTTCAAGTTCATGTTGAAGCTCATTTTCCTCAGTGTCTTTACCAATGATTTCAGAAGCAAACTCTAGAGTTCGTGCCAACTGCGGACGGCTCAATTGATGTTGCACCGCAGCATGTATGATGAGTTTTAGTTTATCTTTTAAGTCTGCGGCATCACTTTGCTGTATGACTTCAACGATATGATTTGAAAGTTTGGCGCGTTCACGTCGAATTAGCTCGACGATTAAAGCATCTTTAGAAGGAAAGTATTGATATAGGCTACCAATGCTTACGCCAGCAAGTTCAGCCACGATATTTGTGTTAAATCCAGCAAAGCCTAAAGACTCCAAAATGCGAGCAGCCGCCTCTAAAATAGCTTCAAAGGTAGCCACTGAGCGTGCTTGACGCGGGCGTTTGCGTGGGTCTGGAAGTGCTTCTGACATAAGCCGAAATGCGAGTATTTAATGTGAGTAATCACTCATATACTGACTGAGTCATATTGATATGACAAGCAAATGCTGTCTTTTCAGTTGAGCTACAACTCGCCTCAGTCATGGAGTGGTTATGCCTAGAACCTATACTTTTTTTATTCATTTAAGAGCTTTGCCTGCTTGGTTGGCTTTAACTCGTGAAAAGCGGGCTAAGTTTAGTGCACAGAAGCTTGAGCCTATTTTTGCGAAGTACCCAACTGTAAAAGTTCGGTGGTATGACGTTGAAGCGTTTAGCACTAAAGCCAGTGATATTGCTGTGTTTGAGACCACATCTTTGCAAGATTATTATTTTGTGATTGATGCGATTCGAGACTCTGAGTTTTGTACAGTGCCCTACTTTGAGTTTGTAGAGATTATTCCTGCGATTGAAGATGGATATGTAGAGTATGAAAGTTCTTTGTAATTTTTTTAATCTAGTTAATTACATACAATCAGTAGATATTAATTCATACTAATCAATGGAAATTTTAAATTTATAAATTTCGCAAAAACAAAAATTAATTAATTTTATAATTTACAAGAATAAATATTTACCAAATAAATAAGACCATTACTTAAATAGTAATGGCCTTATTATGAATAAATTATTTTATTTAAACCAGTGCGAAATCCATATTATAATATCATTAAAGACTTTAGTAATATCATTAAAGACTTTAGTAATAGCATCCCAAGCCATTTTTATCCATTCAACAATATTTTTAATAATACCAACAATATAGTCAACTATCTTAGTCAATAAATCATTAATAAGCTCATTAATTTTTTGTGCTGCAACGAGGATAAGATTTTGAGCTGCTGGAAAATCGTTACCGATCTTTTCTGCTTCATCAAACATTTTATCTATATTATCACTTGCTTTCTTCTTAGCATCCTCTCTAATTTTATTCAGTTCATCTTTAAATTTTGAGTGTAAACTATCAGAATTATCACTGTCTTTCAGCTCTTTAGCAGATTTTTTTAATTTTTCTTCGATAGTTGATGCAGTATTAGTAGCCAAAACCTTTGCTTGATTTCGTAAATCATTCAATTTACTTTGAACAGGATTATCTGCTAATTCACTATCATCAGCGAC
Source organism: Acinetobacter sp. LMB-5 (assembly GCF_001541635.1). NCBI lineage: Bacteria > Pseudomonadati > Pseudomonadota > Gammaproteobacteria > Moraxellales > Moraxellaceae > Acinetobacter > Acinetobacter sp. LMB-5. The sequence goes on from NZ_LRDR01000009.1 coordinate 133,448, forward strand.
AAGATACTTATTCGTTGCCTCCATTAAATCTAAAGAATCCTCAACCAAATTAGGATAATATGGTATTGCTACACCAGTATTAATATTATTTTGGTAGTGATCACGCATTTCCTTTAGAACATCTACGAAGTTTGTCATATATTATTCCTATAATACTTTTTAATAATTAGTAAGATATTTATTATGATTAGTATAAAATACTCTTTTCATCACAATATGCAAGAGATTAACATAGTAAACCTATAAGTAAATATCCCATTCCACGTCAATTACAAATAAAAAACAATAAAATTATTATCAAATTAAAATTAAAAGCCATGCAAACATAATTACAAAAACAGTTTAAGTAACACTTTTTTGATTAGCAATTTTAAATATTTAAATAATCTAAACAGTTTTATTAATATTTTAATGTAGCAACCAACTCAAAATACTCATAAATATAGTTTTCATTATTTTCCTCTTTTTAAAATGGGTTCATCTAGTAACTCATTTAATACCCCCCTCCCCCAAAACCTCTCCAACACCACATTTCTTTCATCCAAACTGTTAGAGCTTAAAACCTGTAGCATCAAGCCATCAATTAGGTTTAAAACCATGTTGGCATCGGGTTTGGATTTGTTGGTTTCCAGACTAAAGACCAAATCAAAAATTTCTTTTAGTAGCCATTTTCGATATTCAACTGCTATGCGGTAAGCCCGTGGATAAAGCAGTTTTAATTCAAAAATCGCTTTAAACAAAAGATGGTAAAGGCTATTCACATCCACATGTAAACGGACAATTTCTTTAAGTTTATCGGCTGCAGTTGGGTAGCGATGTGAATAGACAATTGCCAGAACTTCTTCTTTAAGTCGGCTTTTTTGAAAGATTAAACACATTTCAACAAGTCGTTCTTTCGAGTGAAAGTAGTTATAAAACGTGGCTTTTTGAATTTTGGATTTTTTAATAATCAGGTCTACGCCTGCATTGTGAAATCCATACGTCGTAAAGAGTTGGATGGCGGTTTGAACAACCTGTAATTTTTTGGAAGATATTTCTAAAGTTGGCATAGTTTTACCGTTATAAATTCTTGTTGTTTCTAAATGAGATAAAAAGCCTGTGCCCTTTCTGGGAGAAAAAAAGACACAGCAAAGCCGTAAGACGGTGCTTGGCACATCTCAAGTTTTGTTTTGCTAAGTTTTAAGTAAAAATGACTAAAGCCTGAAAACCTAATGGCGTTCAAGCTGCTGTAAATTTTTAAGCTGTGTCGTTATAGCTTTTGGCGCTCAAGGCCAAGAAATAATGGATGTGCATAGCCAACTCCTGATTTTGGGAGTTCTGCCAAAGCATTCATTTGGAATTATGGTGGCAGAACGAGCAAGGGTTAGCAGACTGATAGTAAGAAATCAGCACACCCGAAGGTGTCCCTCACTCGTCCTACCGCGACGAGCGAGGGACGATTGATACACATGAGACTACTCCTCAGAAGGAATAATCTGATGCTCTTACTATGCGGTCTGCTAAAACCGGCTGGCAATGTGACCAGCACGCAAAGCATAATCTGAGAGTTTAGAGGTGTCAATGTAGCTTTTATGACAAGCAATTAAATTTCTTATTGTTTTTCATTAGATTAACTTAATTATTATTTTAGATATTATATTTAATTGTATTTATTTATTTTTTAAAAAGAGTCAGATTCGGTAAGCTAAACCACATGAATTTTACTTTTTGATTTGGAATATTTTTTAGAACTTTACGAGAACATAAATGATAAGACTATCTTCAAAGTCCATTTTAATATTAACAACTGGGTGTTTGTTAAATGGCTGTAGCCAAGGCCCTCTTCCATTAGAAGTTACGCTACATCAAGATTATGTATGTGCCTTTACCAATAACCCTAAAAAAACAAATTATTCTTTTGATAAGAAATTTTTGATTTTTATGGGGAAAGTGGACTACCAAAACGGATTTAAAAGTTCTTATGAGAAAGAATATTTAAATGCCCCTCTGCCTATAGAAGAAAAAGATTGTGTAAAAATTCCTCTAAAAGAATTTGAAAAGAATGTGGTTTATGACATTACTTTAGATATATACAAAACTTTTGATACACGTATTTGTGTAGTAGAACATAACAATAAGCTAGAAATCCGAGAGCCTGAACCCGGTGAAACAACTTGTAAATAGGATTGTTCCTAGGTCCTCATTTCGCTATTTCAGAAACAACAAAACAAGTGGGTTTAGACAATCTCGGTCTGTCCCACTTGGTGATAAGCACGGTTGAAATAAACCAAACTTTGGTCATGTTGGCTTTGTTTAATCGCTACGATCGGGCATATAAAAATCGTGTGTGTGCCGACTTGTTGAATTTGCTCAATCTCACAATCGAAACTTACCAAAGCATCATCTAACACAGGTGAACCCGTTTCTAACTCAATCCATGTGCCATGTTTAAAGCGCTCTTCTGGTGTGAGCTTAGATGAAAATGCTTTTGAAATATGTTCGTGGTGTGCGCCTAACACATTCACCGTTAAAATTTTGTTATCTAGGAAATGTGCATGCGAACTCGCAGATTGGTTCATACACACCAATAATGTCGGAGGTGTGTCGGTCACACTACAAACAGCAGAGGCAGTAAATCCAAAACGGCCAGACATGCCTGCCGTAGTCACAACACTAACTGCACTTGTGAGTAAAGACATTGCATTTCTAAAGTCTGTTGCTTGAACCATGACATTATTCCTAAATTGAACCGTACCTTGTCCTGTGTGTTTGCTATACCGCCCAACTCCATCAGGAAGGTACTATCGACATGCGATCTGATTAGAGCGACATGTAGTAAGTAAAATGAGGGTTACTTGTTTGATTATCAACTGCCATCAAAAAAGTAACCCTTTATACCACTTATTGGTAAATATTAAGCAGTAAGATCATAACCAGTCAGTTCTCGGCGAACGATTTCTGCACCTGCACTTAAAGCATTTAACTTGCCGCGTGCCACTTCACGAGAAAGAGGTGCCATACCGCAGTTTGTGCAAGGATAAAGCTTGTCAGCATCTACAAACTGAAGCGCTTTACGTAGTGTGTTAGCCACTTCTTCTGGTGTTTCAATCTGGTTAGATGCAACATCAATTGCACCGACCATTACTTTTTTACCGCGAATGAGTTCGAGTAAATCGATAGGCACATGTGAGTTGTGACATTCTAACGAGATGATATCAATGTTAGACGTTTGAAGTTTCGGGAAAGCTTCTTCGTATTGACGCCATTCTGAACCAAGTGTCTTTTTCCAGTCAGTGTTGGCTTTAATGCCGTAACCATAGCAAATGTGCACCGCAGTTTCACATTTTAGACCTTCAATTGCACGCTCTAAAGTCGCGATGCCCCAGTCATTTACTTCGTCAAAGAATACGTTAAATGCAGGTTCGTCAAACTGAATAATGTCTACACCAGCAGCTTCTAACTCACGCGCTTCTTGGTTCAAGATTTTGGCAAATTCCCAAGCAAGTTTTTCACGGCTCTTGTAGTGACCATCGTAAAGCGTATCAATCATGGTCATTGGGCCAGGTAATGCCCACTTAATTGGTTGATTGGTTTGCTGACGTAAAAACTTCGCATCTTCAACAAACACAGGCTTTTGACGAGACACCGCACCTACAACAGATGGTACGCTTGCATCGTAACGGTCACGAATACGAACTGTTTCGCGCTTCTCAAAATCTACGCCATTTAAGTGTTCAATAAACGTGGTCACAAAGTGTTGGCGAGTTTGTTCGCCATCGCTCACAATGTCGATGCCAGCAAGTTGTTGTTCATGCAAAGCCAAACGTAACGCGTCTTTTTTACCTTCGGCTAAGCCTTCGTTTTCAAGTTTCCAAGGCGACCAAAGCTTTTCAGGTTCTGCAAGCCAAGACGGTTTTGGTAAGCTGCCAGCAGTTGAAGTTGGTAATAATTTTTTCATGATCAATAACCCGTATGTTGATTAATTAGTAGCGTAATTAGCAGACCACTGCTCAAGAATCGCTTGGTATGGTTTGATAAATTGCTCTTCAACAAACTTCCCCTGCTCAATAGCCAGACGGCTACGTTCTTCACGGTCATACACAATTCGAGTAAGTGAATAATCTTCGTGTTTCAAGCTTGGTTGATAAGATTTTCCAGCTACTGAATTTGCGTTGTAAATTTCAGGACGGTAAATCTTTTGGAATGTTTCCATCGTACTAATGGTACTAATCAACTCAAGGTTGGTGTAATCACTCAACAAATCGCCTGTAAAATAGAACGCTAACGGCGCAACGCTATTTGGCGGCATGAAGTAGCGAACTTTTAAGCCCATTTTTTGGAAATATTCATCAGTGAGTGAATAGTCTTCTTGCTTGTATTCAACACCTAAAACAGGATGTTCATTTTCAGTACGGTGGTACTCTTTAGTCGTCGAAACGCTTAAGCAAATCACAGGCGCCTTTTTAAAGTTGGCTTTGTAAGTTTCAGAGTTAATAAAGCTCTTAAACAAGTTACCGTGCAATTCACCAAACTTTTCTGGCGTGCTAAACGTAGACTTGTTTTTGTTATGATCTAACAACAGCACACTAAAGTCATAGTCACGTACATAAGACGAGAAGTTGTTGCCTACAATACCTTCGATGCGTTCATTGGTTTTCTTATCAACAATATTGGTTTTCAATATTTCAATTAAAGGAAGCCCGCTGGTACGGTTTTCGGCATCAATATTCATTTCAACTGAAATGATTTCAAGTTCAACGCCATAGCGGTCGCCTTTAGGGTTGTCCCAATGAGCTAAGGCATTGAAACGATTGTCGATCATCTGCAATGTATTGCGCAAATTCTCTTCGCGGCTCATCCCTCTTGCTAAGTTAGCAAAGTTGGTTGTAATACGTGTATTGTCTGCTGGACGATAGTTCTCATCGAAACAAATACTCTTAATCGTAAATGTAAATTCTTTACTCATTGTGATCAGTACCCTAATTTCTGAGATAAAACCTAAATAAAAACTTTTTGCTCTTTTTAAACTTTCCAGACTTGTCAGATTTGTGCCTTATGGTCTTATCAAAAGTGAATGACTGGAACGCTTCAGAGCATGAATAGATTTATACCGCAATCACAACATGAATAAAAATGATTTAGTCTCATTACAAACTGAGTGAAATTCATGTTTAGAGTTTAATAAATAAGTATGAAGTTAAATATTTTTCATCTTAGAGAATTTTAGACATCAGAAATTCAAGATACGGCGCTCACACGGCACCTTAATCATTTCAAATATTTATTATTAGTTTCAAAAGCTTAAAAAGAAAAATTCAATTTAAAAAGAATCAACCTAAAGTAATGTGTGCTGAGTTTCATTCATCTCTGCTTTTAGCCATTCTAAAAATATGGTTTTGCGTGAATCTTCCTCAAAAGCGCTATGAGAAAGTAAAAAATAGGCTGAGTTATCTTGCACAACAGGTGAAATTTTTTTCAGTAAGTTCCACTCAAGCTCTTTTTCAATCATATAAATTGAGATGACTGTTGCGCCAAGTCCCGCTAAACAGCCTTCTAAACATAGATAAAAATGTTCGAGTTCAACTTTAGCGTAGCCTTTTAAACTCTGCTTTAACTCAGTAATGCGACTCATGCTTTTGAAAAAATTGGGTCTAGAGGTCGAGATGAGTACGTCGTTTGCTTCCGATGGCTTAGTTGCTTGAACTAGAGCGATATATTCATCGGCAATCTTTTCGCTATAAATATGCTCTCCCCAATCAAAGTCATTTCTGCGAATTGCGATATCAATATTATCTTTTTCAAAGTCGACCACGCCGCCTGCTGTGAGTAGCACAACCTCAAAATCATGACCAAGCTTTTTAAATTTTGATAACCGAGGAATGAGCCATTTCATGGAAAGAGTCGGCTCGCACGACAAGACCAGTTGTTTGTTGTGAGTTTTAGGCTGGCTGAGTTCTATTAAACATTCATCGAGTTGACCAAAAACTTGATGGCAACAACTCAATAAAATTTCGCCCTGCTCGGTCATCACAAGTGTTTTGTTTTTTCGCTCGAATAAAGCCGTATTTAAAGCTTCTTCTAAATTATAAATCTGTTTACTGACCGCACTTTGCGTCACAAATAATTTCTTTGCAGCTAAAGTCACGCTGCCATACTTCGCCACAAAATAGAAAAATTTTAATGAATTCAGCGATATTCTTTCAATCATTCTAAAAACTCATAGATGTGTAGTCATTTTTATCGATTTTTATTTTTAGGTTTCTGTTCAAAATAAAAATCATCTTTATTAAGCCCCATTTTAGATGATGAAAAACATATTGAATATCGATATCTATCCTCCAAAATGTAAAGCCTTAATCTTTCTCATGAAAAGAATAACAGCTTTAAGCAAAACAGTTCTCCTCTCAAATACATTCCAAAAAGTACTGATCAACCCCCTCATTTTCAGTGAGGGTGCAAGATAATGGCAGAGTTTATTGCGGTTATTCTCATTACGATTTTGGCGGTGGTTAGCCCCGGAGCTGACTTCGCGATCGTTACGAAAAATAGTTACTTGTACGGCAGAAAAATAGGCGTTTTGACTTCACTTGGAATATCGCTTGGGGTGTTGGTGCATGTGACCTATACATTAATTGCTGTTACGTTTGTGATGACTTATACGCCACAAATTTTGAATATTGTTAAGTATATTGGCGCACTTTATCTGATCTATATTGGCTATAAAACTTTTACTCAAAAACCAGTTTTAGACACTGCGGCTTTAACTTCTATAGGTACTTTGCAAGCCATAAAATACGGCTTTTTTACCAACGCCCTGAACCCTAAAACCACGCTATTTGTGATTAGCACCTATACGCAAATTGTGAGCTTAACCACGCCTAAAACCATTCTTTTGGCTTATGGCTTTTTTATGTCTTTTGCCCATTTTGTATGGTTTTCACTGGTGGCGGTGTTGTTCTCATCCATGCTGTTAAGGCAAAAAATGTTAGCCAAGCAAGTACAGATTAATAAGGTGATTGGTTCAATTTTATGTGTATTAGGTGTGATTTTGCTTTTTACTCAGTTTCAGTAGAGCCGTTTAATTTTTAATAATCTTTAGGGTGAATTTATAATTAATGGACTGAGTGTTTTGTACAGAACTCAGTCCTTTTGAGTGAGATAAAAAGCTATGCTTTAACTTTTTGACTCAGATAAATCATTTAGGTTCCAACGGTTTGCTCTTTTAAAGGTTCCGACATCGTTAAACCGCACCCCCATATCACGCATGACTTTATGGGCAACTGGTGCCGTCATTTGTCGAATGTAGAATGGTTCTTTCACCACAAAATGATGGATGGCATGCGTCGAACCAAAGTTAAAGCAAAAGAGTTGGAACGGCATCATCCACCACGGCTTTAATACTTGAGTTTGTTGAATGACATTACCCAGTTCGACATCACCATAGTAATGCATATTACTAGTCACAAAGTGCAAGCAGAAGGTACGCAGCACATTCGGTGCAACCCAAACAACAGTCAAAATATTAACCACATGCATAATATTTAAAGTGGTAGCTGACCAAGCAATCGGTGCATTCGCCCAACTTGAAACAGTATCTACTGCATGAAAACCTAAAAAGATATACCACAGCGACCAGTGAATAATCCCTAGCGGGAAATAAGCCATAAATGCACGTTTAAAAATTACTTTTCTAACCGCCCAATTGCTTGCAGAAATAATACGAAACAAGACCGCCAAGCCGTTATCACCAATCGCGATGAGTCGACGTATGCTCCACTGCTCTCCATTGGTTAAAGCTCTTTCTTCTAAATCAACTTCGGTGCCTGAGTTTTTATGATGGTTAAAATGCAGCTCACGACGTTTCCACGGGTTAATGGTACTTGGTCGAGCTAACCAGACTAAGCCCATCATTAAATGATGTGCCCATGGTTTCTTTCTAAAATACATCCAGTGAATCAGGTCATGCTCTAACTCATGGGTGAGCGATGCAAAAAAAGCAATAATTGGAATTGCAAACCAAGCTGAAAGTTGATGATTTATATAGAGCACGGCAGTCGCTATCATGCCGACCAAAGATATAAATAGAATCATCGCCCCAATGGCATTTTGATGGTTCAAAATAGGGTGGCGTTTGCGTAAAGCCACGCCTTCTGCTGTTACTACTTTTTTAATATGTTCGGTTTTTTCGCTATCGGTCATTCCGGCAGGATTTTTATAAATATAGGTCATCCGTTATTCCTCAGTTTTTCATGCCCCTACTTTATTTAGATCACCCTAAGTGTGCTTAGCTCGAAACGCCAATCTATTGGCTATGGATGCCAAAATAAAAAGATTCAAAACAAACAAAAGATTTTTTAGTTTTGAATCTTTTATACTGTTCATAGGAATATGAATCACAAGTTATAGGACATAACATGCCACAGACAGCAACGGCACTGGCTAGCTGGGTGAAAGCGATTCAAAAAGCGCTCGAAAAAGCTGGTGTTGATAGTCAACCTTTATTAGAACAAGCAGGTTTAGATATTCAGGCTCTGAGTAATCCTGATGCACGATATTCATTAAAACAAACAGCAAATTTATGGAAATTAGCAGTTCAGAAAACTCAAGATTCATGTTTTGGCCTTAAAGTTGCCAGCCAAGTCAATCAAAATACTTTTCATGTCTTAGGGCATTCACTGATTACCAGCACCACTCTAAAAGAGATGTTTCTAAGAATTATTCGTTATTTTCGTGTGGTTACGGATATTCCAGAGCTAGAGTTTTATGGGCAAGGAAATAATCATTATTTCGTTATTCATGTTCCCGACGAAGTTCAGCCCGAATCAATAGATGCATTTATTTCCGTTTTTATTCGTTCAAGTCGTGCTTTACAAGGCTCTGTTTTTTCACCCTTACGCATTGAACTTAGACGTTCAGAACCTGAAGATTTAGAAACATTCCAGAGTATTTTAAAAGCTCCGATTGTTTTTAATGCACCCAAAGATATGATTGTGTTTGATACGGCAACCATAGAACAACCACTCGAAGGTGCAAATCCGACTCTCACCCAAGAATATGATGAAATTATTAATCGTTATCTGGCACGGTTCGATAAAGAAAATATATTGGCACGTGTGAAAGTAAAATTAATCGAAAAATTATCTACAGGTGATTTTCAACAACAAGACGTTGCGAAAAGTCTGGGCTTAAGCATACGAAGCCTGCAACGCAAACTTTCTGCCGAAAACACCTCTTATAGTGAATTACTCGATCAGACTAGGCATGAACTCGCCTTATCGTATATTAAAAACTCAAGCCATAATATTACTGAGATTGCTTATATTCTTGGCTTTAACGATGTCAGTAGTTTTACCCGCGCGTTTCGCCGCTGGACCGATTTATCACCTATCCATTATCGAGAAAAATATCTGGCTTGCTCTTAACTTTTAAAAACTTAGATAAAAAAGATGCATGTGAATGCATCTTTTTTTATGAGTAACTTACTTTTTAGTAAGCAGTTCTAGCATCGAAACTGTAGTGACTTTAGCACCCACTGGCAAAGCTTTTAAGTCAACAATGTAGTTTGGACTATGTGGAATATAAGGCACAGGTTTGCCTTGTTTGACTGCATTTGCAAACACAACTGGGTCTGCCACACCAATAAACATAAAGTTAAACGGAATGTCTTTTTGGTCGCCTAATAAATGGTGAACATCTTCTGACCCCATAACCGCAGGATACTCAGTTAGAACATGTTTATCGCCTAATAATGCTTTTAAAGGCCCATTTAAACGTGCCGAAAATTCTTTATTGTTAATTACAGGTGTGCTTGAACCTTTAAAAGTAAAGGTCGGCATTTGGTCTTTACCCATCCCCTGCATTTGAGACGCGCCTTCACTCATAGACTTAATGTTATTTAACATAGTTTCACGCACTTTAGGATCAAACCAGCGCAAGTTCATTTTGACCAATGCTGTAGAAGGAATCACGTTATTCGAATTTCCAGCCTGAATTGAGCCTATCGATAATACTGCCGCTTGCTGCGGATCAACTGCGTTACCCATAATGGTTTGATATTGATTTACTGCATTGGCCGCCATGCTAATTGGGTTTTTGGTGAGCATTGGTAGTGAACCATGCCCACCCACACCTTTAAATAAAACATCAAGCTGATCGGTTCCCGCCATACGTGGCCCCGGTGCATTGATGACCACGCCCACAGGTGCAGGTGTGGTATGCACTGCAAAGAAATAATCAGGTTTTGGCAAGTTATATTTTGTCCATAAGCCATCGGTCACCATAGCTTTTGCACCTGTGATCGGCTCTTCGGCAGGTTGCGCGACTAAAATAATAGTTCCGCTCCATTCCTTTTTTAAAGCGACTAATGTTTTTGCCATGCTGAGCATCCATGTCACATGTGCATCATGACCGCACATATGTGCTACAGGTGTTTCAGTTCCATCATCAAGTTTTACACGCACTTTACTCGCGTATGGTAAACCAGTCGCTTCTTCAACAGTGTTGGCATCCATATCGGCACGGTACATGACTGTTGGCCCTTCACCATTTTTTAAAATGCCGACTACGCCTGTTTTGGCTATTCCCGTTTTAACGTCAAAACCCAGTGACTTAAGTTCTTTGGCAACAATTGCTGAAGTACGCGTTTCCATAAACCCAAGTTCAGGGTGTTCATGAATGTCTTTATAGACCTTATTTAACCACTCTGTTTGCCTATCAATAATGGTTAACGCTTTTTGCGAAACCGCCGGCAAAGTTGTTGGACTTGCTTCCGCATGAAGGAGAGTTCCATAACCTGCAATGAAAGTCGATAATCCTAAAAACAGGCTGTTTTTAATGATTTTATTCATGTAATTAAAACCTTATAAATGACTGATTTAATTTTAAAATTTATATCCAATTTTTAAGCCATAGCTGACTGAGTGGTTATCCTTAAACTCACCTACATAATAGTCACTACCCGCCTGTGCGCCAAGCTGAGCTTTTGCATCGCCTAACCAGTAATACTTCACGCCACCAGAAATAAAGTATTGCGATGTCGGGCTATATTGAGCACCCACGCCCAAGTTGTAATATCCCTTGCTTGGGCCACCCGTTGACACTTTATCACCTGCTCCCGAGTCCCATCCAACCGACACAGAGCCTAACCATTTAGGTGAAAAGCGTTGTCCAACCCCCAAATTTAAAGACCATTGGTCGTCATAATAACGAACCAAATTAAAACCTTCTGGACGGCTTGGCGTTGATAGTCCGCCAACAACTTTTGAGATCTCACCGAAGCGATAAGGTTGCAAAGCAAGATCACTCCAATTTACCCAGCGTAAACTACCAAACAGTAAAGTTCCCTGACGAAGTCCGGTCTGGAACTCCAAATTCACTGAATCAGGAGATTTAAATTTTGTTGTACCTGTATCTTCTTGTTCTGGCAAATTGGCAATAATCTGATTTAAGTAAGCTTTCTTTTGTGGAGTCATCTGACCAATAGAAATCATGTAGTCTAGATGCTGATTAACTAAATCACGACCTTGTTGAGTGCTTAACATCTCAATGAGTGGGGCATTTTCAGTCGCATTTAGTTTGTGAGTAATGGCTGAACGGTAGGTTAATGAGACTTTCACAGCTTTTTCTGGAATCTGGTAGGCAAGCCCTGCTAACCATCCCAAGTCACCTACAGTTTTGGTGTGAAAGTCATAGCCGTTGTAAAGACTAAATACATTACCCCTTAATTCAACCTGACTTTTAAAGGTTTGATAGACCAGCCCCGTATAAAGATTCCAGTTCTTTGTGGGTTGATATCCCAAAATAAAGCTTAAATTTTGTATATCAAATTCTGATTTTGCATTTCCTGTAGGAGCCTGACCAGAAGTAGCATTGGCAAGTCCTGCTGTTGTAATGCCGGGTAACATCACCGTGTCTTTTGGCGTTGCGACAAAGCCATTTAGGCCTGAATATTCTGTGTCGGCACCAAATGGTTGATCGTAAAGCATGCCAAATGAATACTGCGGTGCTAACTGTAGTTTTAATGCTGTGGTAGGTCGATAATCGGTGTTAGCGATATCTGAAATTGAATGATGTGACGGGTTTGTGCCCGACTCTACACCACTTAAATCGGCATCTGTGATTCCTAAACTTGCTTCAAAATAGTTACCCGGTTGTAAAAATGCCGCTACAGACTGCCCTGTTTTATCAAATGCAGCCGCATGTAAGGTGCTTGTGCAAATTGAAGTTATTCCTAAGATCAATATTTTTTTATTCACAACAAAACTCATGGATCCATCCTGGATATTTTTTATTTTGATTCCTCACTTTATGTAGATTTGAATGCTTCTGCTTAGCTCCAAACGCCAATGATTTGACCGTAGATGCCATATTGAAAAGTTATCGTTTGTGTAGCAGCAAACACAACAAAGTTTTTATATTAAAAAGCTCTTACTTTTTAGATTTAAAAAATAATTGCAGACTGTATTGATAAAAAAAGCGTGTAGTGAGAATTACAAAAATTAATCTTGAAAGTTGGAAAGAAACGACGATGGGTACTGCGAGTCCGAGAGCTTTAGCCATCAGTGACATTTCTGCGATGCCTCCGGGTGAAAGGCCTAAAATCAAGATTTGTTTTTCTGTATGACTTAAATTAACCAGTAATAAAGCAACGCTTATTGATAGCACTAAAGCCAGTAAATTGAATATCAGTGTGATTCCAATAAATTTTTTATTCTTTCTTAAAAAGCTAAATGGAAATTTGCTACCTAGTGACCAACCAATACAGACTTGACCAAAGGCAGTAAACCATTCAGGTAATTTCATCTGAAGTATTCCGCAAAATGACAAGAACCCAATAATGGCGAGTGGCCCCAAAATCCAAGCATTCAAAAGATTAAAAAATTGAAAAACCTGACCAACAAACAGAGCTAGACAAAACAGCAATACAACCTGAAAAAAGCTAAATTGATCCAACACTGGTATCTTTAAACCAGTCCATTCGACATGAAAATAAAGCTCCATAAAAATTGGGACCAGCACAACCAGAATTACAATTCTCAGGCTATGAGCGGCAACGACTTTATCGACTTGAGCTTGGTGTCGCTCTGCAATATTCACCATTTCACTGGCGCTACCAATGGCCGAAGAAAACCATGCAGTTGCCCAATCCAAGGCATTAACTCGATATTGCAATCCAGCCAGCAATGTACCCAACACAAGTGACCACGCCAAACCTATGAGGATAAAGCCCCAATATGCTGCCACTGCCTGTACCAAAGCTGGTGAAAAGTATAGGCCTAAAGCCATACCAATAATAACCTGCCCTATGCGTCGCCACTGGGGATCACAGGCAAGTGGATGACCAACACTACCGAACAATAAGGCCGTCAATAGAGGTCCAAGCAACCAAGGCAAGGGAATATGCAAATATTTGGCAATTAAAGCTCCGACCAGAGCAATTGCTAATCCTTTGAGATTTGAGCTTATTTTTTCCATAATTCAGAGCAATAATAGTCAACTAATGCTGACTATTATTGCTGTCCTATTAAGCTTGCTGTTTTTTGATAAACAAGTATTTACGAACGATTGGCAAGATCAATAATAATCCTGACATGATCCAAAGTCCTATACTAATGTTACTGCTCCATAAGACATCAAGTTCCCCTTGAGAAATTGAAAGTGCACGGCGCAGATTCGATTCCATTAATTCGCCAAGTACAAAACCAAGAATCAGTGGTGCTAAGGGAAAATCAAATTTTCTGAGAATATATCCAAATACACCCAAACCCATACATAACAGCAAGTCAAAGATATTGCTATGAATAGCATACACACCAACAAAACTCACGCTTGCGATGATCGGGATCAGAATGTAATTAGGAATACTCAGCATGCGGGCAAAGAAGCCTACCAATGGCAAGTTTAATACCAACAGAATGATATTGCCTACCATAAGCGATGCAATCAGTGACCACACCAGTACTGGTTGCTGAACAAATAACTGTGGACCTGGTGCGATGTTGTACATAAGCAATGCGCCCATCATGACCGCAGTCGTTCCCGAACCTGGCACACCTAATGTCAGCATGGGTACAAATGAACCACAAGCCGCTGCGTTATTCGCACTTTCTGGTGCAGCAAGCCCACGTAAATCACCTTTACCAAACTTGCTACTATCCTTTGCCATCTTCCGTTCAGTGGTATAGGCCATCGCACTTGCAACGGTTGCACCTGCTCCTGGAAGAATACCTAAGAAGAAACCAATCACTGAACTGCGAATAATCGCAACTAACGAGAAAAAGAACTCTTTAAGATTAAAAAGAGAACGCTTTCCTTGTTTTAAAGCAACTTGACCAATTGTCGTACGTTCGAGCATTAATAGGATTTCGCTTACACTAAATAGGCCAATAACCAAAGTAGTAAAAGCAATACCGTCACTTAAACCCACACTGTTAAAGGTAAAGCGATATACACCAGTAATTGCATCCATTCCCACAGTTGAAAGTGCTAAGCCCATGAGTGCCATAATTAAAGTTTTAAAAGGCTGCGTACTGACCAGACCAGTTAAACAAACAATGGCAAAAACCATCAGAGCAAAATATTCAGCGGGACCAAACGCAATTGCCCATTTCGCCAATATAGGAGCAAACAACACAATCCCAATAAAGGCAACCGTACTCCCAACAAAGGAACTAACCGATGACAAAGACAATGCAATTCCTGCCTTTCCTTGCTGTGCCAATGGATAACCATCTAACGTGGTCATAATGGCCCCAGCATCTCCGGGTACGTTTAACAGAATCGCTGAAATACGTCCGCCATATTCACAGCCCAAATAAACCGCTGCCAATAGAATCAAGGCACTATCTACAGGTAAACCCAAGGCATAAGCAAACGGCAATAAAATTGCCACGCCATTAATTGGACCTAAACCCGGTAATAAGCCAACAATCGTTCCAATAAATGCGCCAATCAAAGCAATTAAAAGATTCTGCGGCTGCAAGGCAACCTCAAACCCCATCATTAAAAAACTTAATACATCCATATCGGGTCATCCTTAACCAAAAAATCCAAGTGGTAACGGCACATCCAAGAAACGGTCAAACATATAGTAGGTACTGATGCTAAGTACCAAACCTGTCACCAAAACCGGTATGGTTTTGCCATGGAAAAGTTTGCCCACTGCAATGGTCATTAATAGGGTTGCAACAATAAAGCCGAGCCATTCAAAAACTAATGCGTATAGCGTTAAAGCCACCGCACATAACGCTAACTTAACGATTAAATGTTTTGTCCATCCCAACTCAACGGGTTCAAACATAATGGCTGGTCGAATAGTGAGATACGCTGCACTCGCTGTAATTAAGCCCATTAATAAAATAGGAAAAGCTTTAGGGCCCACTGGGTCGTAGGAAATTGGGGCTTCAAAATTGCTCGCATAAATCAACAAAAATAACCCGCAAACCGTAATAATGGCGGTAAGAATCCGTTCAGATTTCATCATCTATCCTCAGAAAAAAACTGAGCTGAAAAATAGCTTCTCAACCCAGTCGATTTGTTATTGTGATAATTTATATTCTTGCGATAACTGCCGCATTTCCGCGGTCTGTTTATAAACATAAGCTTTGAGTTCTTCACCTGTCATCTGAAATGGGAGTAGATCCTGATTTTCACGGACTGCATCAAATTTCTGGTTAGCCATCATTTTATCGAAGGCATTTTTCCACCAACCATAAGCTTCATCACTGACCTTTGGCCCCATATAGAAACCACGGATCACCGGCCACTCAATGTCATAGCCTTGCTCTTTTGCAGTAGGTAATTTTGAGAACTTCCCATCTAAACGCTTGTTAGCAAAAACTGCCAATACCCGAATATCACCAGACTCTAGGTATGAACTGACTTCACTAATATTGCCGACCCCAACTTGAATATGCTGCCCAAGTAATGAAGTCAGCACTTCCCCACCGCCTTCAAGTGCAACAAATCTTAAATCGGCAGGACTAATACCTGCTTTTTTTGCCAACATTGCTGTTTGCATCCAGTCTTGACCACCCACACTTCCGGCACCACCAAAGCTAAGTGCTTTTGGATTTTCTCTGAGTGCTTTCATCAAGTCATCAAGGTTTTTCAATGGTGAGTCTTTATGTACCGAAACCAGACCATAATCGACGGCGACGCCAGACAACCATTTCACATCTTTTTCAGTGAAGTGTCCGAATTTTCCTTGTGCTAAGTTCAAAAGTGAACCAGTGGAAAATGCAACCACGGCATTATTATTCGCAGGATCACTGTTTACGATTTTGTTATAGGCTACGGCACCTACCCCACCCGGCATATAGGTTACGCGTATTGGATCTTTGAGCTGGTCTGTTTGTTTAAAGCCAGATTGAATCAATTTACAGGTCATATCAAACCCGCCACCCGGCTTGGCTGGGGCTATACATTCCGGGCGTTTTGGCTGACCCGCCTCTTTAGAAGCATTTCCTGAACCACACCCAGCCATTGTCACACTGACGCATGTTAATGCGAGTAAAGTTAAATTTTTCATGTTACATACATCCTTATAACGTTTTGCTCTATTCATATTTTGATTTTTACCAATCTCCATAATCGACCTCCTTGGCACGATCATGCTTATCGGTTTTTAGTTTTGGTCTTATGTTTTGAAATGCGCTTTTCACAGCGAACTTCAGTAATGGAGCGTTACTATAAAAATTACGAATCAATCGACTGAAAAAAATAGCTAAGTAGAGGGAAAGTTAGGGCAATCACCAGATCTATAATGAGAATTAAAACCTTTGCAAAATATCTAAAAATGCTTCGGTTAAATAATACTGATGAATAACAACAAAATAGTAAAAACGTAATCTATTGAGTTGTCTTTTGCATATCCATGCTATGGGTAACGTTAATATTCAAATAAATAAACCTATTTACCCAATCTTCTCTTCTGATCAAATGAGCTAAATACTCATATATTTTTCCAATAGTTATTGAATCAGTTACTCTTCTTCATAATTTGAAAATCCATCATATTTTCTAATGCATCATGCATTTAATGTGCTCCTTTTTTCATTTGAAAAGATTAAAGCACAGATCAAGAAAACATCGTGATACCAATAAATTAAAGGGGGCATTAGTAAAATTAAATAGGTTAAAATTCTAAGAATAGGGAATGTGAAAGACTGAAAATCTAGCGGTAAATTTATCGTAATAATAAATAAAAGTTAGAGAATAAATTTTAATATTAAAGTTGAAAAAGATCGTTTTATTATTTTTAGAATATCAAATTAAAGATCTTTTTTATGGATTGCTGTTAATATTAAAGCGCATGATAGATTTCCCAATCCTTCATATCTGTACAAATTAAATCAAGGATGATGAGCGAACACATTTATTATGGAAATCAAACAAATAAAGTATTTTTTGACTGTGGTTGAAGCAGGTAGTATTGGTAAAGCTGCCCAAAAACTTGATGTGGGTGCTTCTGCTATTAGCCAGCAAATTAGTAAATTAGAACAAGAGCTAAGCATTCGCCTATTACAGCGTAATGCCTTTGGTGTAACCCCTACTCCAGCAGGTCTCGCCTTTTTAAAACATTCTCAACTTATTTTACGTCAAGTAAACTTCGCGGTAGATGCTGCTCATTCTGCACGACTTTCAGGTCATGTCAGCCTTGGCTTTCCACCGACTATTACGGCTTTGATTGGCATCCCTTTAATGAAACTAATGTCTGAACGTTACCCAGACATTCGTTTAGAGATTGTGGAAACGCTATCGGGCAATCTAATTCAGTCTATTAACTCGCGTCAGCTCGATATCGCGATTATTTTTACCAATGAAATTGATAAACAGTGGTCAATACAGCCTTTGGTACGCGAGCAAATGTATTTAATGGCACGCAAGGAAGTGCTAGAAGAATATGGCCTTGCCGAATGCATCAAAAGTGGCGTTATTCAGTCTCAACAAATTGGAGACCTTCCTTTAGTACTACCACGTCAGCGCCATAGCTTAAGAAAGTTGCTTGAGCACAAGATTGGTCAGCTTAATGTCGTCTATGAAATTGATGGCCTACACTTACTCATGGACAGTCTAATTCACCTCGACCTTGCCAGCGTCCGCCCAGGTAGCGCTTGTCTGCAAGAGTACAAACATAAGCTTCAATTACTCAAGTTAGTAGACCCTGAAGTTGAACGAATCAATTACTTGGTAAGCCTTGCCGAAGAAGAATTATCACCTGCTGCACTTGCCGCAAAGTCAGCCATTAAGGCTTGCGTGAAAGATTTGATTCAAAACCAAATTTGGCCATGTTCTGAAATTATTTTATAAAGAGTCATTAATTTTATTAAATACCTAATTAATTTTGCCCTCTCACTCCCTCCTGCTTTTTGAGATTACATTTTCGTCCGAATGATAAGTGGTTTTCTGCTTATCGAAATACAGATGTGTAGTTTGAACTGGAAACAAGGCATCACATTTTCTGCAAAGGACCTCGCTAAATCTCATCTCTAACCTATTTGCTCTTTAGATTTATTGATTGAATCAATTTAGGTCCAGCCTCGAAAATCGTGAATGTTTCCATTTTGTCAGGCCAAGGAGGTCTCCAATGGATGTCGTGAATAACCGTAGGTCTACTTTTAAAAAAATATTAAATGTAACGAGTGGCAACTTTTTAGAGCAGTACGACTTTTTTCTTTTTGGTTTCTATGCCACTTATATCGCGGCAAAATTTTTCCACTCTGAAAATGAATATGTCTCTTTAATGATGACATTTACCGTGTTTGCTGCGGGCTTTCTTATGCGTCCTCTCGGCGCTATTTTCTTGGGAGCTTATGTCGACAGAGTTGGTCGACGTAAAGGTCTTATTGTTACTTTAAGTCTTATGGCCATCGGAACCATCTTAATTACCTTTGTACCGGGTTACGAAACCATAGGTATTATTGCGCCGATTTTGGTGGTGATTGGACGTCTATTACAAGGCTTCTCGGCAGGTGTTGAATCTGGCGGTGTTTCTATTTATCTAGCAGAGATTGCAACGGATAAAAATCGTGGATTTATCACAAGCTGGCAGTCTGGCAGCCAACAAGTTGCTGTTGTGTTTGCCGCATTACTTGGCTACTGGCTCAACACCATCTTAACTACTGCTCAAGTGGGTGAATGGGGCTGGCGTATTCCGTTCTTAATTGGTTGTTTGATTATTCCGTTAATCTTCTTGTTCCGTCGTACTTTAGAGGAAACTGAAGACTTTAAATCGCAAAAGACTCATCCTTCAACAAAAGAAATTTTTAGCACACTGGCGAGCAACTGGCGCATCGTCCTTGCAGGCATGATGATGAGTGCAATGACGACGACCACTTTCTACTTTATTACGGTTTACACCACAGTGTATGCAAAACGTACTTTAGAAATGTCAGTAACAGATAGCCTTTTAGCAACGGTGTTTGTTGGTTTGTCTAATTTCTTCTGGTTACCAATGGGTGGTTTGCTTTCAGACAAAATTGGCCGCCGTCCAGTTCTAGTCGGCATTACCACACTTGCTCTCTTTACAAGTTATCCGGTTTTAAGTTGGTTAGTGAGCAACATTAGCTTCTCAAACCTTCTAATTACGCTTGCTTACTTCTCGTTCTTCTTTGGTATGTACAACGGAACCATGGTCGCAACCCTTGCAGAAGTGATGCCGAAACGTGTGCGTACAGTTGGTTTCTCTTTAGCATTCAGCCTTGCAGCCGCTATTTTTGGTGGTATGACACCAATGGCTTGTACCTTCCTTGTCGAAAACACAGGCAACCCAAGCACCCCTGCTTTCTGGCTCATGCTTGCTGCGGTCTGTAGCCTTATCTCAAGCTTGTATCTATGCCGTGGTTCTAAACAGAAAAATACTGACGCGATTGCTGAACCTGCAAAAATTAGCGCTTAAAACAACAACTATTTAACCTGAAATTTTAATGAACAGTACGGCAGATCTTACGTCTCCGTACTGTGTTCTCCTGTCATTAAAGCGAGATATTATGAAAAAGTCCCCTATCTTCATGACCATTTGCCTAGCTGGTGCTGGCTTAGGCTCAACTCTTGCTAACGCAGATACAATCGAAGTGATTAGCTCAGGCGGTTTTTATTCATCTATGGAAAAACTCATTCCATTATTCGAAAAACAAACAGGCCATACTGTGCATCTCTCGTCTGGTTCATCAATGGGTGCATCACCAACTGCAATTCCAAATCGACTCGATCGTGGTGAACGTTTTGACGTGGTGGTCTTGGCTGCTCCTGAACTGAGCAAGCTCGCAGAAAAGGGTTATGTAGACCCCAATTCACAAAGTGCTTTAGTGAATTCAAGCATTGGTATGGCTGTGCCTAAAGGTGCGCCAAAGCCAGACATTAGTTCTGCAGAAAAGTTTGAAAAAGTTTTATTAAATGCCAAGCACATCGGCTATTCAGCAAGTGCGAGCGGTACGCATCTTGAAAAAGATGTTTTCCCAAGCTTCCCGCCTGTCGAGTACAAAGTAATTTCAAGTAAGGCAGAAAAAGTAGTTGGTGACCGCGTTGCAAAACGTATCGCCGAAGGCCAGTTTGATATTGGTTTCCAGCAAATTAGTGAAATCAAACCTTTTACTGGCAAATATGGTCAAGTTGAATTAGTCGGTCCAATCCCTGCACCTTATCAAAAAGTGACGGTATTTTCGGCAGGCATTGGTAAAAACTCGGAACATGCAAAAGTCGCAAAAGAGTTAATTAAATTTGTGAAATCGTCACAAGCAACACAAATTATTGAAGAACAGGGTCTTGAGCAGGTTAAAGAATAAAAGCTCTAAAAGGCAACATCTTGAGGTGATGTTGCCTTTACTCTATTGCCAGTTTACTCAAAGCAATAGAGTAAAAACTATAGCGACAAACCAGTGTAGAATTAATCCATAAAGGTTAATGTAGTATTTGCCGTGGAACTCAAACAATTAAAGTATTTTATTGCAGTGATCGAGTCAGGAAGCTTGGGTAAAGCTGCAAAAAATCTCGATATTGGAACTTCTGCCTTAAGCCAGCAAATCTCAAAATTAGAAAGCGAGCTTTCTATTCGCCTTTTACAACGTACCGCTTTGGGTACGGTTCCCACCCCTGCGGGTTTAGCTTTTTTTCAACAAGTGCAACTGGCTCTTAGACACCTAGACCATGCCGTAGACTCTGCACACTCTTCACGTTTAAGTGGTCACGTCACCGTAGGTTTTTCGCCAAGTGTTGCGGCTGTTATTGGCACACACTTTTTAAAACTCATGAGAAACCGTTACCCCGACATTAAAGTCCGTTTAATTGAAGGGTTATCGGGTGACCTCAAAGCCTTAGTGAATGCAAGGCAGCTCGATGTTGCCATCATCTTTAGTGATGATGTTGACCCACAGTGGGCCATACAGCCCTTAGTCAAAGAACAGATGTTTTTAATCTCGCCTAAAGAAGTGCTGAGTCAGTACGACCTTGAAAGCTGTATCGACACTCAAGCCATTACTCATTCGCAGCTTAAAGAACTTCCTCTGATTTTACCAAGTCAACGACATGGACTGCGTTTATTGCTCGAACAGAAAATTCATCAGCTTAAAGTGGCTTATGAAATTGATGGACTGCACTTATTAATGGAAAGCATCAGCCAACTCGAAATGGCAACCATCCAACCTGCGGGCGCATCGTTAAACTCACGGCAAGACCTATGTTTACTGCGCATTGTAGAACCTGCTATCGAACGCATTAACTATTTAATTAGTCTTTCTGAAGAAGAACTCTCGCCTGCCACCTTAGCCACGAAGGTGGTGATTCGTGCCTGTGTAGCAAACTTGATTAATGAAAAGCGCTGGCCCGGTGCGGAACTCATAAACACTTAAGCCATTAGTGTTTATTTTTACTAAACACCCATTCAAGCCTAGCCTCTCACTTCACCTTTCCTTTTAAAGCTACATTAGCCCTAGCTGAGAAAGGGAGAAATCCATGCATGATGTGATTGTAATTGGTGGTGGGAATGCCGCACTGTGTGCCGCGCTCACGGCAAAAGAAAGTGGTGCTTCTGTGCTGGTAATAGAAGCAGCGCCCAAAGAGTGGCGTGGTGGTAACTCACAACACACTCGTAACCTTCGCTGCATGCATGATGCTCCTCAAGATGTATTGGTCGATGCCTACCCCGAAGAAGAATATTGGCAAGATCTACTTAAAGTGACTGGGGGCAAAACCAATGAACATTTAGCTCGTCTAGTGATTCGTAGCACGGCGACTTGCCGCGACTGGATGCGTAAACATGGTGTTAATTTTCAGCCGCCGCTATCGGGTGCTTTGCATGTTGCACGTACCAATGCATTTTTTATGGGCGGAGGTAAAGCTCTCATTAATGCGTACTACCGTAGTGCCCAAGAACTTGGTATCGAAATTTTATACAACACAAAAATTAAAGATCTAAAGTTAAATCAAGGACATTTTGAAGCTGCAATTGCTGAAGATGGACGTGTATTTAAAGCAAAAAGCTGTGTCTTGGCCGCAGGTGGTTTTGAGTCAAATTTAGAATGGT
Organism: Acinetobacter sp. LMB-5; assembly: GCF_001541635.1. Lineage (NCBI taxonomy): Bacteria > Pseudomonadati > Pseudomonadota > Gammaproteobacteria > Moraxellales > Moraxellaceae > Acinetobacter > Acinetobacter sp. LMB-5. Next base: position 155,946 of record NZ_LRDR01000009.1, read on the forward strand.
TAAGAGAAGCATGGGGACAAAATGAAAACGGCGAATGGCCTGCCGATAATTTCATTATTCGCGGAACCCGCTTTAATCAAGGCAACTTACTCAAATTTATGATAGATCAAGGCGCCGATATTATTGGTGATCCATCACAATCGCATTGCGTCGCTGTAGATGCAAGAGCACCGTTATATGACGGCGGCATCTGCACCCGTATTGACTGCGTTTCACTGGGAATTGTGGTCAATAACAAAGCCGAACGTTTTTACGATGAAGGCGAAGACTTCTGGCCAAAACGTTATGCGATTTGGGGCCGCCTTGTTGCCAAACAACCGCAGCAAATTGCCTATTCGATTATTGATTCAAAAGCCATTGGCCGCTTTATGCCACCTGTGTTTGCAGGTGTAAAAGCAAATAGCATTCAAGAGTTAGCCGAAAAAATCGGGCTGGATGCCAAAACCTTATGCCATACCGTAAAAGAATTTAATCAAGCCTGTGTGCAAGGCACCTTTAACCATACCGTTTTAGATGACTGCACCACCGAAAATATTGTTCCCAACAAAACCCACTGGGCCGTTCCTCTCGACCAGCCACCTTTCTATGCCTATGCCCTTAAACCCGGCATTACCTTTACCTATTTAGGTTTAAAAGTCGAAGATGATGCGGCTGTGCGTTTTAACAATAAACCAAGCCGCAACCTATTTGTCGCAGGTGAAATGATGGCAGGCAACGTACTTGGTCAGGGTTATACCGCAGGCGTTGGCATGTCGATTGGCACGACCTTTGGACGCATTGCCGGAAAAAATGCCGCCCACTATGCACTTTCACAAGGAGTTGAACATGAATGCTAATAGCAAAGCCCTAATTCCAGTTGTTCAGCTCTCTGACCATGAGCAAGAAGTTCAAAGAGCCCTACAGATTTGTAATGCTTGTCGCTACTGTGAGTCTTTTTGCGCTGTTTTTGCAGCCATGACCAAACGCCTTGAGTTTAATCAAGCCGATATTCATTACCTCGCAAACCTGTGCCATAACTGTGGTGCTTGTTTACACGCTTGCCAGTATGCCCCACCTCATGAGTTTGGCGTAAACATTCCAAAAGCGATGGCACAAGTACGTTTAGAAACTTACCAAGAGTTTGCGACCCCTCAGCCTTTAGGTCGACTTTATAAATCTGTGGGTATTCCTTTTGTCTCGGTGTTAACACTTATTTTCTTTTTTTGCATGTTAGCTGTGGTGTGGTACAAAGGTACCGACCTGTTTGCAGGCTATCAAGGTAATTTCTATGCGATTTTCCCGCATAACTTTTTAGCACTATTGTTTGGAGCGACCTTTACAGTTGCGATTGTTTTACTCGGTATTGGAATTAGCAAATTCTGGCGACAAACCTCTAAAGTCATTCATGGCAAAGTTGAGAAACCCGATCTGGTTCAAGCCACTCAAAATGTATTAACGCTTAAATATTTAGATGGTGGTCATGGTAAAGGCTGTAATGAGCAAGATGACCGTTACACACAAATCCGCCGTGTGTTCCATCACCTGACGTTTTATGGCTTTATGCTCTGCTTTGCAGCTACAGGTGTAGCGACTTTATATCACTATTTTCTTGACCTACATGCACCTTATCCTTACCTAAGCTTGCCTGTCATTTTAGGAACTTTGGGTGGAATCGGCTTAGTTGTCGGACCCTCTGGCTTGCTCTATTTAAATCTTAAACGCCATCCGTTGCATGGTGACCGTGAGCAAAAACCTGTAGATCGAGGCTTTATCTTCCTTCTGCTTATCGTTAGCGCTTCAGGGTTAGCACTCATGGCATTTCGTAATACCCCTTACATGGCACTTTTACTGATTTTCCATTTAGCCACTGTCATGACATTCTTTATTACCATGCCATTTGGAAAGTTCGCACACGGTTTTTACCGCAGTGCTTCTTTACTCAAATTTGCCATCGAAGAACGTATTTCCAAGAAATCATAATTTCATTCAAAAGTATTCACTATCTTGGCGTAGTGAATACTTTCATTATTTTAAGCTCAAAACACTTCATGCCATCCCTACTTTTTACTGTTTAAAATTCCCAAGCCATACATTGGCCACTTGGTACTCGCTTTAATATTATTAATGAGCATCGCCACTAAAACTAAAGACACTGCACCAACCAAAACAGGAAAAATTAAGAAACTCCACTCGTAATGTATGCTGCTTGCGGTGAGCAAAATAACCAAAGGATTAGCTCCAGCAGGTGGATGAACACATTTAAAAACCTGCATGAGCGCAATGGCACAGCCCACGGAAAAAGCAATTGTAAAAATGGAAACGCCGACAAATTTTAGAAAAAACAAACCTACAAAAGCCGAAATAAGATGTCCAAATATAATATTTCTCGGCTGTGCCAAAGGTGATTGCGACACGGTATAAAGTAAGACACAAGTTGCACCAAACGGCGCCATGATAAAGATATTATGTGTGAGCTTACTCAACCACAGAAGTATAAAAATACTGAGCGCCCCCCAACAAGGCTTCTTAAAATATCAATTTTAGCGGGCGATGGAGCCAGTTTTTCTTTGCCATAAAAGATCGAGAACATGGTTTTTTCCTCAAACAAAAATTTGCTTTTTAAAAAGCATATAGATAAAATTTGAAATAGTACAGATCTGTACTATTTTATTTTTTGGAAAAGACACATGTCAAAATCTGCCTTAAAAATATTAGATACAGCCGAGAAATTATTTAATGAAAATAGTTTTGTTGGGGTTGGCGTTGACCTGATTCGTGATGAATCTGGCTGCTCTAAAACCACCATGTACACGTACTATAAAAATAAAAATCAACTGGTTAAGTCTGTGCTCGTTGCACGTGATGAGAGATTCAAGCAAAGCCTTTTGGGCTATGTAGGAGATGCAACAGGGTTAGAGGCCATCAATAAAATTCTGGATTGGCACACCAACTGGTTTAGGCAAGATTTTTTTAAAGGATGTTTATTTGTAAGAGCAGTTGCTGAATCTAACCAAGATGATCAAGACATTATTTCTATTTCTAAAGCCCATAAACAATGGATTAAAGTATTGATTGCACAAAACTGCAATATACCCAATGGTGAAGCTTTATCTGAGCTGATCTATACGGTGATTGAAGGACTCATTAGCCGCTTTTTAGTCGATGGTTTCGATGAAACACTTGCGACAAACATGAAAAACTCTATTAATCAATTATTTAATATTCATAAACATTAGCATGAGAACTTAAAATGGAAGTGGACCATATTTTTATTTGTGTACAATCAGGCGCTCCCGAAGCTGAAACTTTAAAAAAATTCGGTCTAACAGAAGGTTCATCCAACAAGCACCCGGGTCAAGGTACCGAAAACAGACGCTTTTTCTTTAAAAACAGTTTTATTGAGTTAATCTTTTTAAATAATCCAGAAGAAGCCTCAAGTGATCTCATCAAACCTACTCTGCTTTTTGAGCGACTAAGTACTCAAAATAATATCGCGTCCCCTTTTGGTATTTGTTTTCGCCCTAAAAATAAAGATGATAATGGCGCAAAATTTCCTAATTGGGTTTACAAGCCAAGCTATTTACCAGCCAACTTAGAAGTAAATGTTGCCAAAAATTCTGTGGTATCTGAACCGATGTGGTTCTTCCTTTCATTTGCTTCACGACCAGACCTTGCTGCAAAAGAAAAACAACAACCACTTGTTCATAGCAAAGATTTATCAGAAATCACCTCAATTAAGGTTTCTATTCCAAACCTTGAAAAGCACCCTACTTCATTGCTGTTCAATTCGCTTGATGATTTTGAAGTGACTAATGGATCGGAGCATTTAATGGAAATTAGTTTTGATCATGAACCTCAAGGAATGATTCATGATTTTAGACCAGAGCTGCCACTTATTTTTAAATATTAAGGCTCTTATTTTCCAATAAAAAAACTGTGATTTATTGCAAATCACAGTTTTCATTAAAATTGAATAACATTAAAAGCGGCAATAGCTTAAGCAATTTTCCCATCAATAACGCCTTTCTCTTTTAACGTAGCCAACTCCTCTGCTGTTTTAAATCTCGATAAGATTTGGGCGGTATGTTCACCCAACTCTGGCGGTGCATGATGATATTCAACTGGAGTATCAGACAACTTGATTGGTGAGCCAATGGTTTGGAAGTTTTCATTTAAACGATGAGGAATATTCACCACCAAATTGCGATGTACGATTTGTGGTTCAGCTAAAGCATCTTCAATAGAGTTGATAACACCTACGGGTACTTTTAAGGCATGAATCATGTCGACCCACTCTTTGGCAGTTTTCTGCAAAAAGTGCTTCGACAATAAAGGAATTAGTTCATCTCGATATTTGACGCGGTCTTGGTTACGGACAAACTTTTCATTTTCGAGTAACTCTGGATAATCAATTGCAATACATAAATCTTTAAACTGCTTGTCATTACCACAAGCAATAATAAATTCTTTATCTTTAGCCTTAAAAGTTTGATACGGCACAATACTCGGGTGTTGATTACCCATGCGCTGCGGGGCTTTACCTGAAGCTAAATAGTTCATTCCCTGATTTGCCAGTGCCGCGACCTGCACATCAAGCAAGGACATATCAATATACTGACCGCGTCCCGTGTGTGAGCGTGCAATCAAGGCCGCTTGAATGGCAATGGTTGAATACAACCCAGTTTGAATATCGACCACAGCCACACCAACCTTTTGTGCACCACCACCTGCCACATCATCAGGCTCGCCAGTAATGCTCATTAAGCCAGACATACCCTGAATAATAAAATCATAACCGGGTTCTTCTGCACGTGGACCATCTTGCCCAAAACCGGTAATCGAGCAATACACAATATTTGGGTTCAGCTCACTTAAGGAAGCATAGTCCAAACCATATTTAGCCAAAGACCCTGTCTTATAATTTTCAATGACCACGTCAGCAGTCTTGGCAATTTCATAAATTAAGGCCTGACCTTCGGGTGTGGTAATGTCCACTGCAACTGAATATTTATTACGATTGGTACACTGAAAATAGCCAGATTCACGGGTCATGTTTCCATCTTGATCGGGCATCCATGGTGGCCCCCACATACGGGTGTCATCACCGACTCGAGGACGTTCAATTTTAATGACTTCCGCGCCAAGGTCTGCCAATATTTGCCCACACCAAGGCCCTGCAAGTACACGACTTAAATCTAAAACCCGAATTCCTTGTAATGCACCCATAACGATACCCTTATCTTTTTAGAAGGTACTCAACGCACCTTCTTGTCATTGTTTATGATTGTTTTTGCGGATCGTACTGACGATCTTTAATAAATAATCCTGGCAATACACCCGCAACAAAATACGCAGCACCCATCACAATAAAGGCCATCGCAAAAGTTCCACCCGATGCCAAGAAACCAATGGTGGCTGGTGCAATCGCTGCCCCGACACGACCAATGTTATAAGCACCGCCAATGGCTGTTCCGCGCACATCCGTTGAAAAACTTTCAGCCATATAAGTCGCATTCACACCGTATGGAATGCCATATAAAAAGCCAAAAGTGATTAATAAATACAAAATATTGTCAGGGGTATTGAAGAAAATAATGATTGGCAAAAACACGGCGCTGGCTATTGTTCCAAACACAAAAACAGCACGGCGGTTAAATTTGTCTGCAAGATAACCCGCTAAAATTTTGCCTAAAATCATTGCAGTATATGAACCCACCATATAACTGGTTAAGTTTTTAAAGTTCATATGCACTTCTGTTTCCAAATAACTTGGCATCCAGTTGTTAATACCGTAATAACCAAACTGTAAGAAGAATGCTGTGGTCATCCACAACAAAAACATTTTACGGTGCTTAAAGTTATTAAAAATTTGCTTATAGATACTGCCACTTTTAGGCTTTTCAGCCACAACTATTTCTTTAGGGTGTCTGTTGCCTTGCAAGCTTTCAATTTTAGTGAGCTGCCAAGATTTTGGCTCTGGCACAAATCGTTGTAGGAAAATATTAACAAAAGCAGGTACTACGGTCAGGAAGAACAAAACACGCCAGCCATGATCTGGAATAATTGCGCCAGCTAATAACGTCGCAGCAATATAACCTACGGTCTGACCCGTCTGTAATGTGCCCAATACCGTTGTACGGTACGTGGTTGGCACATATTCAGCCATTAAGGTATTACATGCCATATAAAGTGCTCCAATTCCTAAAGCACCAATAAAACGTAAAGCCATAAATTGCTCGAAGCTTTGCGTAAAACCTAATAAACAGGTCGCTACAGAAAAGAAAGTCACCGAGTTAGCAATGGTCCGTACGCGACCAAACTTGTCACATGCCCAACCACCTAAAATACCGCCAATACCCATACCCGCCAAAGAAGCACTACCTAAGGCACCTGCCTGAAAGGTACTTAAACCAAACTCTGCCTTTAAACTAGTCAAGCTATAAGACAACAGCATAATATCTATGCCATCGACTACCATCGCAAAATAGGCAAATAACAACGCCCATTTCCATGTATGAGGTCCAATCCTTTCGTATGTTCCAAGGTTGCTTGGAAATGTATTTCTTAATTCTTTCGATATTACTTGAACGTCATTGTTCATCTTTAGTTCCTCATTTTCCCAAATGAGTCATCGGTAGCCTACTTATGTTTTCTGTATGACTTAATCTTCTATATTTTTCATCATCTTATATTTAGTTTTAAGTACACAGAGGAACATCTTCACATGAGTATCCTTACGATGAATCTTGTCATTTTCCATAAATTTTTGCGTAAAAATCTCTAAAGGTGCTCCCGAAAGAACACCTCTATCTTTAAAAATGAGTGAGTTAGTTACTAAATGCCGCGATACCTGTTTGGGCACGACCTAAAATAAGAGCATGAACATCATGTGTACCCTCGTAGGTATTCACAACTTCAAGATTGACCAAATGACGTGCCACACCAAACTCATCACTAATACCGTTTCCACCCATCATGTCACGCGCCATGCGAGCAATATCAAGTGCTTTCCCACAGTTGTTACGCTTAATTAGAGATGTACCTTCAACTGATGCAATACCTTCATCTTTCATACGGCCAAAACGTAGAGCCACTTGCAAACCTAATGCAATTTCAGTTTGCATATCTGCCAGTTTCTTTTGAATCAACTGATTTGCAGCCAACGGACGACCAAATTGTTTGCGGTCCATGGTGTATTGATGTGCAGTATGCCAGCAGAACTCGGCAGCCCCCATTGCACCCCATGCAATGCCATAACGGGCGCTATTTAGACAGGTAAATGGGCCTTTTAAGCCTCGAATTTCAGGGAATGCATTTTCTTCAGGTACAAAAACGTTATCCATCACAATTTCACCCGTAATGGATGCACGTAAACCGACCTTGCCATGAATGGCAGGCGCAGATAAACCTTCCCAGCCCTTTTCCAAAATAAAGCCTCGGATATCACCGACATTACCTTCAGCAGAAACTTCTTTTGCCCAGACCACAAATACATCGGCAATTGGACTGTTGGTAATCCACATTTTTGCGCCGCTTAAACGGTAACCACCGTCAACTTTTTTAGCACGGGTAATCATACTACCCGGGTCTGAACCATGATCAGGCTCGGTCAAACCAAAACAACCAATGTATTCACCAGTAGCTAGTTTAGGTAAATACTTCTGCTTTTGCTCTTCGGTACCAAATTCATGAATTGGAACCATGACCAATGAGCTTTGCACACTCGCCATAGAGCGGTAGCCCGAATCGACATATTCAATTTCACGCGCAACCAAGCCATAACTCACATAGTTCAAACCCGCACCGCCATATTGCTCAGGAATGGTTGGCCCTAATAAACCAAGCTCTCCCATTTCACGGAAAATAGATGGGTCTGTTTTTTCATGACGGAATTGTTCAAGTACACGTGGTTGCAAGCGCTCTTGGCAATAGGCATGAGCCGCATCACGAATCATGCGCTCATCTTCGGTAAGCTGTTGTTCAATTAAAAATGGGTCTTGCCAGTTAAATTGAACTTTTGCTTTTTTTGTTGTCACCATGTGATTCATCGCATCCTCTGCTTGATTTGATCTTCTTTATTTAACTCGATGTTATGCGTGAAAAATGCAGTAATCAAACGATAAATGTTCATGCAGATATGCGACTTACGCATATTTAAAATAAGACATATTAAATTTAGATATTTAATTGGTTGTATTTCATTAAAAATGGCTTATTTTTATACTAAACTCGGATATCTGCATTTAGGTCATATGCCATTTTGAAATATGACCACAAATAAAAGGATTTTATTTATGCGAAGAAGCATCCCGTCCATTCAGGGCCTGATTTGCTTTGAAAGTGCAGCAAAACATCTAAGTTATACCTATGCTGCGCAAGAGTTATGTATTACCCAAAGTGCAGTTTCTCGCCAAATTCAACAATTAGAAGATTTCCTAGGCGTTGAACTTTTTATTCGTACTCGGCATGGTGTTGAACTCACGATTGCTGGTCAGCAGTACTTTAAAAGCATTAAACCCTACTTATTGGGGCTAGAGAAATGTACAGCCGATGTGATTTCTCATAAGGGTTTAGGAGGCACACTAAAATTAGGTGTGGTTCCTACCTTTGCAACGCGCTGGCTGTTACCCAAGCTCCATCTTTTAAATCAAAAACACCCTGAAATTACAGTTCACTTAGAAACCAGTACCAAGCCTTTTTTATTTAACGACAATATTTTTGATGCTGCTATTTTTGCAGGTACGCAGCAGCAAATTGACCACTGGCCCGGCATACAAGCACATTATTTAATGGATGAAGAAATTGTACCTGTGTGCTCACCAACGCTCATCGAAAAGTATTTTCCAGATGCAGTGATGATTAATGAAAATACCTATGATCTAAGCTGCGAGGATTTACTAAAAATTCCCCTATTACAACAAACCACTCGGCCTAGCATTTGGCAAGAATGGTTTCTAACCCATCAGATGCAACACCCGAAACCTTTTGATGGACAACGCCATGAGTTATTTTCAATGCTTGCGGTTGCCGCCAGTCATGACATGGGAATGGCTCTAATTCCACAAATGTTGATTGAATCTGAACTACAAAAAAAAGAATTGGTGATTGTTTCCAATAAGAAACTAAAAGGCAGCCGAAAGTACTACCTCATCCATTCGAGCCAAGACATAACCCCAACCATTCAAAAATTTGTTGAGTGGATTTATCAAGAGTTAGAGCAACTAAAGATCAATACGCATTAGCTCAGCAGCTTTGATTTGTGCCACATATTGCGATCTATAAAAATAAAAAAAGATTGTGATTAGTGAGATCACAACCTTTTATTTATGCATAAATAACTTTGACTTAATGACTCATCAATTGAATATCTGAACCGCTACGTTTAGGGTCAATCAAGATTTTGGCATGCTGTTCAGGATCACGTAATGCTTCAAATGCACTCGTAACACCTTCTAAGCCAACAACACCCGTAATGAGCGGTGAACAATTCACTTTCCCTTCTGCAATCATATGTAGCGCATCTCTAAACTCAAGTGGTGTATAGCCCAACACAAACTGAATTTCTAACTCTTTATTAATTGCAAGTGCGGGTTCGATTTTGTCACTTTGCATACAGACGCCCACCCCAACAATTCGGGAAAACAAAGGTGCACCTTCAATAATTTGCTGTAAAACACCCGGTACGCCGACACACTCAAAAATAACAGGACGTTTTGGCAGAGCACCTAATTTATCAATCATGCGCCATCCATGCCACCACGGTAAGCGAGTCGCTTGCAACTTATCAAACAGCCCCATACCCATGTTAATTGCATCAGAAACATTGCCAAGCAAACCAAACTCTTTCCAGTTGGCAAATGGCGATGTCTCTTTAGGGTCTACCACAATATCGGCACCGCATTGCTCGGCAAGCTTACGGCGGTTTGGTGAAAAGTCGCTGGCAACCACGGTTTTAACCCCAGCTGCTTTAAGCATTAATATGACACCTAACCCGACAGGACCACACCCAATCACAATTGCAGGTTCACCAGTTTTCACACGGCTACGGCGAACAGCATGCAATGCAACCGCCATAGGTTCAGTCATGGCAGCACTATCGGCATCTAGACCGTTGGGTACTTCAAACATCAAGCTTGATTGAGCCAATACTTGCTCGGCATAGCCACCCGAAGCATTTGGAGAAAGCCCCGTAGACAAATAACCATGCTGATCAACGTTTAAAAGCGGCATTGCACAAACGAGTGTATCCGCTTTAAATTTATGACGTGTTTTTGGACCATAATCTAAAACCTTGCCACAGAACTCATGTCCCAATACAAACGGATCTGTAGACTTGGCTAAACCATTAAACCCGACACGTGCCGCTAAATCATGCATGTGGTCGCAGTGATGCTGCATATGCAAATCAGAGCCACAAATTCCACATCGCACCACTTCCAATAAAACTTGCCCTTTTGCAGGCAGTAAGTTCGGTTGGTCCACGACTTGCAATGTTGCTTGATGACAAAGTACCGACTTCATTTGAGCGCTTCCTATTTCTTCTTTTTCATTTACTTGCCAGAAATAGATTTCTACAGATAAATTAATCGCCTTATCAGTTTGGTCTTTAGCAAGCCTTTATTCAACTTTACAAGTAAAAGGCAAAATACCAATGACCATTCTTCAGCCAATCCACTCTTGAAGAGTCAAAAAAACAGGCTCAGCGAAATTAAAAACAATAAAAATCTTGGTGCTTGTATCTTACACAGACTGCGTTATCTTCTTAGGCCAGAACAATGTCATCAAAATTAAAACTTATACAAATATAGTAAGTTCAAAAAACTCAACTCAACGCTTTTCACAAAAACATAGCAAATCCAAACTTTTATCAGCAGTCTTAAACAGGCATGATAAATTAAGATGAACAGATAAGAAGAAATCCATGATTACAAAAACACTTCCACTTACAGATATACACCGCCATCTTGATGGCAACATCCGCATTCAAACCATTTTAGAATTGGGGCAACAATACAATTTAGATTTGCCTGCCTATGACATTGAATCTTTACGACCACACGTACAAGTTATGGATAACCAACCTGACTTATTAAGTTTTTTATCTAAGCTCGATTGGGGTGTAAAAGTATTAGCAAGCCTAGATGCCTGCAAACGTATTGCATTTGAAAACATGCAAGATGCAGCACAACAAGGGCTAGACTATGTAGAGCTGCGTTTTTCACCAGGTTACATGGGAATGACACATCAACTTCCACTCGAAGGCGTAGTTGAAGCTGTGATTGCTGGAGTAAAAGAAGGCAGCCAAGCGTACGGAGTAAAAGCGAATTTAATTGGCATTATGAGTCGTACTTTTGGCCAAGAAGCCTGTGAAAAAGAGTTAAATGCTCTACTCGCCCATAAAAATGATATTAAAGCACTAGATCTTGCTGGAGATGAGCTTGGTTTTCCGGGCAATTTATTTATTGAGCACTTTAAAAAAGCACGTGATGCAGGTTGGAACATTACGGTACATGCAGGCGAAGCTGCTGGTCCAGAAAGTATTTGGCAAGCTATTGAAGAATTAGGTGCTGAACGAATTGGACATGGTGTTAAAGCAGTTCAAGATTTAAAACTTTTAGATTATTTAGCGAAACATGAGATTGGTATTGAATCTTGCCTTACCTCAAATATTCAAACCAACACAGTGCCTTCTTTAGCAGAGCACCCATTAAAGACTTTTTTAGAACATGGTGTGCTTGCCACCATTAATACAGATGATCCAGCGGTAGAAGGCATTGAGATACAGCATGAATATTTAACTGCTGCCCCACTAGCAGGTTTAAGCCCTGAGCAAATTTATACAGCTCAAGAAAATGGACTTAAAATCGCATTTTTATCAGAACAAGAAAAAGATGAGTTAAGGCAGAAATATCAATAACAGAGAACAGAGAACAGAGAACAGAGAACAGAGAACAGAGAACAGAGAACGAGCTTATATAAATAAGTTCAAATATTGGAGTGTGTATGAATTAAAATTTAAATATATAAAAACAAAAAAATTCCTTCTATCTGTAAGACTAGAAGAAATTCTTTTCAATATTTGAGATATTTTCAAAGCTTGAACGCTTTTAAATATGGTCGGAGCAGTAGGATTCGAACCTACGACCCCCTGGTCCCAAACCAGGTGCACTACCAGGCTGTGCTATGCTCCGAAATTGGGGTGAATGACGGGATTCGAACCCGCGACAACTGGAATCACAATCCAGGGCTCTACCAACTGAGCTACATCCACCATCAAATAAGTTCTATGTACCAAGCTACCAAATGGCGCGCCTGACAGGATTCGAACCTGTGACCATCCGCTTAGAAGGCGGATGCTCTATCCAACTGAGCTACAGGCGCTTAACCGATGATGCTTATCATGCGATACTTCGCCGATCTTAAAATATTATTTTAAGTGGTCGGAGCAGTAGGATTCGAACCTACGACCCCCTGGTCCCAAACCAGGTGCACTACCAGGCTGTGCTATGCTCCGATCTATCTCAGCTTTTGCTGTATCGCACATCGTGCGGTACGGTGTGCATTCTAGGCGCGACGCCCTCAGACGTCAACACCTATTCTCAAAAAAAGTTAAAAATCCTTATCAAATGTATATTTAACAAGCATTTTGAGGTTTTTTAACGTTTTAACGATGCACTAAAGGCTAACATTCGATCTAAAGGCATTTTGGCACGTTCAGCAAGTGCTGGATCGACGTGTATTTCCTGATCACCTTTTTGTAAAACTTCTAAAATTCCGTCGAGTTCATTCATTGCCATCCACGGACAGTGAGCACATGAACGACAAGTTGCCCCCTCACCCGCTGTTGGCGCTTCAACTAAAATCTTATTGGGAACCGCTTGCTGCATTTTGTAGAAAATGCCACGGTCTGTTGCCACAATCAGTCTTTCATTTGGCAAAGTCTGCGCAGCTTTAATCAGTTGAGAAGTACTACCTACCGCATCAGCAATTTCTACAACCGATTCTGGCGATTCTGGATGTACCAATACAGCAGCGTCTGGGTACAGTGCTTTCATGTTGGCAATGCCACGTGCACGGAATTCTTCATGCACAATACATGCGCCATCCCAAAGCAACATATCTGCACCAGTTTTCTTTTGAATATAGCGTCCTAAGTGCTGATCTGGCGCCCAAATAATTTTTTCACCTAAGCTGTCTAGATGCTCAACAATTTCGACCGCACAGCTTGAAGTCACGACCCAATCTGCACGTGCTTTAACAGCCGCCGATGTATTGGCATAAACAACTACAGTGTGGTCAGGGTGCTGATCACAAAATGCCGTGAACTCATCAACTGGGCAACCCAAGTCGAGTGAGCAGGTTGCTTCAAGTGTCGGCATTAAAATTGTTTTTTCAGGAGACAGAATTTTTGCTGTTTCTCCCATAAACTTTACACCAGCCACAACGAGTGTTGAAGCAGCATGATCTCGTCCGAAACGGGCCATTTCTAAAGAGTCAGAAACGCATCCACCTGTTTTTTCGGCAAGCTCCTGTACTTCAGGGTCGCAATAGTAATGAGCAACAAGGACAGCATCACGTTTTTTGAGCTCTGCTTCGATCTGCGCAAACTTTTGTTGTTTTGCTTCTTCACTTAAGCGATTGTCTTTTGGCTCACCTAAACGGTCTAAATGCGCTTGTACAATGTTTTTTGCATCGTTGGCAATTAAAGTCGCATCACTCATAAAACGTCTTCTCTATCCTTCATGCTGGCATACCTGCTCGCATATAACGTTACTGCTTAAATGATTTACGGATTGAATCATTTAATATCATAAGATGGGGCTAATAAAAAAGCCTCTTTGTCGAGGCTTGATTATAACTGATATTTAAGAACGGTAATCAGCATTAATTTTGACATAGTCGTAAGATAAGTCACAGGTATATACCGTGTCTTTGGCCTGACCACGTCCTAAATCAACACGAATGGTAATTTCGGTTTGAGCCATAACACGCGCGCCCGCTTCTTCGGTATAGTCCTCAGCTGCGCCGCCATCTTTACAGATTTGCACGTCGTCTAACCACACTTGAATTTTAGACACATCTAAGTCTTTAACACCTGCATAGCCAATCGCAGCTAAAATACGTCCCCAGTTCGGGTCCGATGCAAAAAGTGCAGTTTTGACAAGTGGTGAATGCGCAATGCTATAAGCAATGTCACAACATTCTTGAGTATTCGCGCCGCCTTCTACAGCAACAGTAATAAATTTCGTCGCACCTTCACCATCACGGACAATTAACTGGGCTAAACGATTCATTACACGAGCAAGAACTTCTAACACTTTAGCGTAGCGTACATCACTGTCCGATGTAATTTCAGCGCCACCCGCCTGACCTGTTGCTACGAAAATACAAGAGTCATTAGTCGAAGTATCGCCATCAATCGTAATACGGTTAAATGAATGCTCAACCGTGGTTTTTAGTAGCTTTTGTACTAAATCACGGCGAATAGGTGCATCTGTTGCCACGAAACTTAACATGGTTGCCATGTTTGGACGAATCATGCCAGCGCCTTTACTAATACCTGTCATGGTATAAGTAATGCCATCAAGTTCAAATTGTTCAGATGCGCCTTTAGGCACAGTATCTGTTGTCATAATGCCAGTTGCAGCATCATTCCAAGCCGCATCTTGTACGCTATTTAATGCAGGCTGAAGTCCAGCAAGTAAACGCTCCATTGGAAGCTGCTCGCCAATCACCCCCGTAGAAAACGGAAGTACTTCAGAGCTATTTACTCCAGCAAGCTCCGCTAACTTCGCACAAGTATCCTGAGCGTTTTTCAAACCCGTAGGTCCGGTTCCCGCATTGGCATTACCCGTATTAATCACTAAATAACGAGGATTACCTTCGGCAAGATGGGCTTTAGAGACATGAACAGGCGCTGCACAAAATGCATTTTGCGTAAATACACCAGCAACATTTGAGCCTTCTGCAAACTCAAAAATGACTAAATCTCGTCGGTTTTGGTAACGTACATATGCTTCTGTTGAGCCAATTTTTACACCTTTTACCACATGCATTTGTGGCATTGTTACGTCACCGACAGCCATTTTTAGAACATCCAAAGTTTGTTGAATAAGATCAATATTTCAAAAAAAGTGATGCAATAAAGCACCGACCTTATGAAATATCATTGTGAACAGCTTAGTAGAAAAGTCTAAAAAAATCGAGCGCAAAAACGGCTCATTGTTGCTCTAGTTTTAATAAAATATCTTTCTTATCAAGCCCACCAGCAAAACCAACTAAAGCTCCACCCGCACCAATGACTCGGTGACAAGGTGCAACAATTGAAATCGGGTTTTTGCCATTTGCAGCGCCAACTGCTCTCACCGCTTTTTCATTGCCAATTTGAACAGCAATATCTTTATAGCTTCTTGTTTCACCATAAGGGATGGTCAGTAAAGCAGACCAGACCTGCTTTTGAAATGCAGTTCCTTCGAAATCTAGTGGCAATGTAAATTCACGGCGTTTGCCTTCAAAGTATTCTTGTAATTGTTGTTCCGTCTTTAGTAAAACTGGATGGTCAAGTTGTTCGACCAGCTCAGCCAGTCGAACACGTTTTGGATTTTCATTGTCCCAGAGTACTGCCACTAAAGCATTTTCATTCGCAACTAGCTTTAATTGCCCAACAGGCGAATTGATATACTTATAAGACAGCAACATAGTTTTATTCTCTTAAGACGGCGATGAAATTTTCATTAAAACCAAACCTGACACAATTAATACAGCGGCAATCATTCGTATAGCTCCAATGGGTTCATGAAGAAAAAATATACCTACAAGAAATGACCCAATTGCGCCAATGCCTGTCCAAACCGTATAAGCAGTGCCAAGAGGTAAAGTTTTCATTGATATTGAAAGCAGAACTACACTCAAAATCATAAAAACTACGGTAATAACACTAGGGGTTAAACGTGTAAAACCTTCGGACATTTTCATAGAATATGCCCAAATGATTTCAAATACACCTGCTAAAATTAAAATAGCCCAAGCCATAACATTCACTAATTTTTATAGCGTCAGGTCGTCCCGACATGATGTCCCATTATGGGGGAGGTCGTTCCTCCTTTATGTGAGGACTCAGTTTACTTTAAAATAAAAAATGAAGGCAAACCCCTATCTAAAGCTAGCCTGTTTTAGAAAATATTATTCGTTTTTTAACTGTAAAATTTTTCGTGCACCATTTAAAACAAACAAAACAATAATTAATCCAATCATTAAATCAGGATAACGCGAACCTGTAATGGCAACCAATATCCCTGCAATAATGACACCTAAGTTAACGATGACATCATTTGCAGAAAAGATATAACTCGCCTTCATATGTGCCCCGCTCTCCTTATGGTCTCTCATTAAATAAAGGCAACTAATATTGGCCGCAAGAGCTAATCCGCCAATTAAAATCATGAGAATTGAAACAGGTTCACTGCCATAAATAAAACGGCGCAACACATCGATTAACACAATCATGGCTAAGCCCAACTGCAACCATCCAGAAAGATGCGCAGCCTTTAATTGCGCATTTAGATTTTTACCCACCACAAATAAAGCAATGCCATAAATTGCCGCATCAGCAAACATATCGAGCGAATCGGCAATTAATCCTGTAGAGGAAGCGATGATGCCGGCCATAAACTCAATGACAAACATGACGCCATTAATCAGTAACAACCATTGTAAAACTTGTTTTTGTGCTGCATTAGTTGAAGAACTAGCTCGAACCTTTTTAGGTTTTTCAACGGGTTCATAATGTGGCTGCGTTTGTTGTAACTCTGCTCCTAGTCCTAGACGCTGTAAACTTTGAGTAATCATTTCAGCTTGAAGACTGTGATAAATCGCTAAATGGCGTGCAGGCAAATCAAAATGAAGCTCTTGAATATCTTTAGTGTAAGAGGCTAAAGCCATCCGCACCATTTGCTCTTCGGCTGCACAGTCCATGCGAGGAATATGGTAATAACTTACCCACTGGCTCTTTTTAACCACAGGTTCACTAGGCGTGAAACACTCCTGAGACGACATGCTTGAGCATTCGCAGTTAGAGCTATTTTTACTTAAATGTATTTGATTCTCTTGTTTTTCTAAAGCCATCTTTGCACCATAACTGACACAAAAAACAATGCCATTAGTATAAACCAATGGCATATGTTTAAGCTTACTTTTTGTTCGGCAATTAGAATTTTAGTGTTAACCCAGCTCCATAATACCAACCATGTTCGGAGTCGGTTCCAGTTTGCCAAGCAGTTTGTTTTAAACCTTTTTCATAACCATAACCGACATCAACAAATGGCATGACCTTTTTGTTGATTTCATAACGGGTTTGAAAGCCAACTTGTAAACTAGATAGCCCTGTTTTATTGGCATAGCGAGATTCATCTTGCAAAACAACATCTGCTTTTAAATAAGGTTTACCAATTAACTTTTGGGTAAAGAGCAAGTCCCTTTCCGTTTCTAAACTTAACTTCCATAGCTGGTCTTCACCTGCATAAAGATATGCATCGGTTTCAAAAAAGTATGGTGCCATGCCATGTAAACCCACAACACCAGCCCAACGATCTTGCTTTTCATCTTCTCGTTGCAAACGTTCGTAGTTTACACCGGCCTGTACATCCCAATAGTCAGCTACATTTCGACTATAAAGTACTGAACCGCCATAATTGGCATCTTCTGACTCTGCTTTTTCAACGTGGGCTTTAATGAACAATTTATTTTCATCCGTTCCCACCCAAGTTTCTAATTCCGAAGAAAAACTACCTTCTCCCTCTTCGTCTTGAGTCCAGCCAGTATCAATTTTTGTTGCTTGATAAACCTGTCCGCCATGTTCACGTAAATGATCATGAGTTAAAGGCTCTTGAGCAAAAGTAAATACTGATATGCTCGAGAAAGCACCGCAATATAACATTTGAGAAAATAACTTAGTGATGCGCATGACTAGCTCCTTTCTCATTTTCAGATTGAACAGGTGATTGAGCTTGAGCAGGTTGTTGTCCATCATTCACTTGAGCCACAATTAACTTATTCATCATTCCCGCACTCATGTGGTAGAGCAAATGGCAATGAATCGCCCATTCGCCTAATGCATCGGCTGTCAATAACGCAGTAACGGTTTTTCCAGGTGGGACAATAAGAGTATGTTTATTTGGTAAGTTTTCAGCTTGTTGGCCATTTTCTAATTGCATAAACATGCCATGTAAATGCATTGGGTGGGCCATCATGCTGTCATTCACAAACTTCAAGCGAATACGTTCGCCATACTTAACTTGTAATGGCTCAGCTTCGCTAAATTTTTTGCCATTAATGGTCCAGATATAACGCTCCATGTTGCCACCTAAACGAATAACTAATTCACGTTCTGGTGCACGCTTGTCTGGCTGAGGTGTTAAAGATTGCAAATCACTATATTGCAGTGCTTTCATACCCGCTGGTGTCGAAGCATTTGCCCAGCCATAAACGGGTTCATCCTTTTTAGGCTTATTTTCAGATTGCGCAGGCATCTCATGATTCATATTCATCATAGCGTGGTCATGCTCGCTAGCTGACATTGCCTGCATATCATGCTTCATTTCAGGCATCGCTGACATGTCATGCTTCATTTGCATCATGGAATGATCATGTTCGCTAGATGACTTATTTTTCATGTCATGATCCATATTCATCATTGTAGAATCATGATTAGCATGGCTCGCTTCTTTTTTCATTTCAGGCATAGCCGACATGTCATGTTGCATGTTCATTTGATGGCCAGCATGTTCATCACTTGCCCCATTGCCATGACTCATGCCCATATCTTCCATGGTTAACAAAGCACGTGGACGCGGCTGCGGCATTTGAATTGGCCCTACAGCTTGCGTATTTTCATTGTGCAAAGTCCCAATGGCAAAACCACTGCGGTCAATAGACTCTGCTTCAATCTGATAATTTGATTGCGTAGGTTCTACAATGACATCGTAGGTTTCGGCTGTACCGATACGAAACTCGTCAATTGCAACTGGTTTAACTGGCTGCCCGTCTGCACTCACAACAGTCATTTTCAAATTTGGAATTCTGACATCAAAAAATGACATCGCTGATGCATTAATAAATCGTA
This sequence comes from Acinetobacter sp. LMB-5, assembly GCF_001541635.1. NCBI lineage: Bacteria > Pseudomonadati > Pseudomonadota > Gammaproteobacteria > Moraxellales > Moraxellaceae > Acinetobacter > Acinetobacter sp. LMB-5. Next base: position 175,045 of record NZ_LRDR01000009.1, read on the forward strand.
ATCTAACCTTATCGCCAGCTTTAAAGTTAGCTGTCCAGTTTTGCTGAGGTGTCTTGCCGTTGACCAAGAACGTATAGCCCGTCACATCAGACATATCGGTTTTTAACATCCGCATCTGATTCCACATCGAACGATCTTGCCAAGTTGCTTTTAAGCCTTGTGTTTTAACTTGCTTCAAAACATCAGATATGGTTTCACGGCGGTTTTGATAATACTCAGCAGATTTCTTCAAATTCTTCATAATACTATCGCTAAAAGAATTATGAAAATCTGAAAGCATCACTACATAATCACGATCAGTTTTCTCATGAGAAGCAACAGGTATCTTGCCTTTTGGATAAATCACAAGTGGGCCATATAAACCATCTTGCTCTTGGCCTTTACTATGCGCGTGATACCAATACGTGCCGTTTTGTTTCACCTTAAAGCGGTAAACAAAATCTCCGTTTGGCGCGATTCCTTTAAAACCATTGAAACCGGGTACACCATCCATTAACCCTGGCAGTAACAACCCATGCCAGTGCAAAGAGGTATCTTGATTCTTTAATTGGTTATGAACATGAATAACTGCTTCATCCCCCTCCTCAAACTCAAGGAGTGGTGCTGTAAACTTGCCATTTACGGTAATTCGTTTGAGCGGCTGACCCGTAACATTGACCTGTTGTTCATTAATATTAAGGTGATATTCCTTAATTGCCGCGAGAGTCCATGGTGAAACCAATAGACCAAATACAGCGACGAGGCTGCTAATTGTTTTATGAGACATTACTGTGATCCTTTTTAATTAAAAAAATAAGTAAATAAGGATCAAGCTTTAGGAGGACGTAAAATCTCTTGCCAGTATCCGGCTAAATGTTGAGCCTGATAAATACTGCTAAATTGATATGAAATAGGAATAAATGGGGAGTCAACGTCAGGTACAGCTTGCTGCAGAGCCAAATTCACCATTTGGCAATGGACTGGGTTACAGTCCTGACAATGCTCACCATGCGAATGAAGAGACTGAGTCATCTTTTGATGACATACGGTCTGATCATTTGCTTGAGTATGCATATTGTTATGCGAAGATTTTTCACTATGACACGGCATAGTATGAAGATCATGTTGCATAGGCGTCTGTGCAATAGACACACCACTCCACCCAATGACGAAAGCCATTAGGAACACAAACCAAGCATACTTGCGTAAGTGTTGTAGAGCCATTGTGATTTATCGCCTAGAGCCGATGAGTGATCTTAATGCCATTAGCATAACGAAGTTTTAAAAGAGATACAATTTCCTATCTTAACTGCTTGTTATAGAGCAATTAAGCAAATGGAGGTTGATGCTGAAGGACTAAATCAATCACCTCTAATGCGCCTTCTTGTTCATTACTTACAGTGGTATAAGGCGCCACCGCTTTTAATGCTTCTACTGCATTTTCAACTGCAAACCCATAACCCACAGCTTTAATCATCTGCATATCATTGTTGTTATCACCAATCGCAACCACTTGATTAGGTTCAACCTGCCATTTTTGTAGTAATAAGTTCAAACCGTGTGCTTTATGCTGGTCGGGAAGAATCAAATCGATAAAATTAAAACCACTTGAAACAGGTACCAAAACTTTATCTGCTACAAAACTTTGCTTCTGAAAATGCTCAAAAATCGCAAAGCTTTCGTTTTCCTGAGCGGTAAAAGTAATTTTGCACACTAAGTCATCTAGTGCATAAAAGTCATCTACAACTGTCAGTTTTTCAAAATATCGGGCAACCTTGGCATAGTCCTCTGCGTTCATGCTGCTATGCACATAAGCACTCTGTTTCCCGCAGATCACCATGGTTGAGGTATATGAAGGATCAATCGCTTTTAGAATCTCAATATATTGTTGCTGACTTAAATGAGCAAAAGCTAATTCTTGCCCTGCATCTACAACATGCGCGCCATTTTCTGCAATAAAAGCAATTTCATGACTAATTTCTGGAAAATAGGTAATAAGCTTTGCAAGTTGATTACCACTGGCTACCACAAAATGAATATTATTTTGTTTTAGTTGTTCGTATTGTTTTAAAAAACGTGCTTTGTTGTACTGCTTTTTGGAATTAAGAAAAGTCCCATCCATATCTACCGCTAAAATTTTTACTGTCATTAATTATCGAGGTCTCTTACTAAAAACTTATTAAACCAAATTTAGCTTTATTTTTCATGACACTTTTACAGTTTTATACGTATCTATGCACAAAAAGTTTTACACAGAGCTACATCGTTTTTTGCACAGGTTATTTTTTAGCAAAGCTTAATAAAAAACCAGCTAATAAATTATTCAACACGCATAAAAAAAGAACGCCAAAACGTTCTTTTTTCATAGTTTTTGTCTATAGAATAAACGGTTGATCTAATTTTGTTTATTTTACCAACATCTTATCCATACGGTTATCAACACAGTTATCCATACAGTTATAAACAAAGTTATCCACAAGTTTATTTTAGATTAACTCTATCTTTTTAAGCATCAACACTGCCTACTTTCGCAAGCTCTGCACGCATTTGGTCAATCACAACTTTATAATCGGGTTGACCAAAAATTGCGGAACCCGCAACAAACATATCTGCACCAGCTTCTGCAATTTCACGAATATTTGCAGGGCCAACACCACCATCAACTTCTAAACGGATATCACGGCCACTTGCATCAATAATTTTACGAGCTTCACGTAATTTTTCTAAAGTCATTGGAATGAACTTTTGTCCACCAAAACCAGGGTTTACACTCATTAATAAAATTTGGTCAACTTTATCAAGCACGTAATCTAAATAGTGCAACGGCGTTGCTGGGTTGAAAACTAAACCTGCTTTAGCACCGCCTGACTTAATTAACTGTAATGAACGATCGATGTGGTGCGATGCTTCTGGATGGAAAGTAATAATATCTGCGCCTGCTTCCAAAAAGTCTCCAATAATTCGATCAACTGGAGATACCATTAGATGCACATCAACAGGAGCTGTAATCCCATAGTTTTTTAAAGCCTTACATACACCTGCACCAAAAGTTAAATTTGGAACATAGTGATTATCCATAACGTCAAAATGCACTACATCTGCACCTGCGGCTAACACTTTGTCTACATCTTCGCCTAAACGAGCAAAATCGGCAGATAAAATAGAAGGAGCAATCAAATAAGGCTTGGACATAGGTGGATGACCTGGCTAGAAGTTTAAGGAGAGGCTAAAAATTATAACAAAAAAGAACCTACTTAGCCCGCCCTTCCTTGCTTAAATGACAACATTTCAAACTTGAAACGTAACGTTGCAACAATAGAATGCTAATGGCGAAACGAATTTGTTAAGGTACATTAAACCAATGTGAGGATTGATAATGAAAAGCACAACTCATCTATTAACAAACGATGGAAAACGCATTGCAAAACGTCTAGTTAATCATTGGAAGCACAAATTTGAAGTACAAGAAACTGAACAGGATTTTAAAATCTTAATGCCTACAGCAACAATTACGCTTGCACCAGCAACAGAGCAGTTAAACGTTGCTATTGATAGTCAGTTAGATGACCACAACCACTTAGAAAAAGTTGTTCTTGATCATCTAAACCGTATGGCTCAACAAGAATTTCAAGTTGAATGGCAACACTAAACTAATTAGCCAAATACTTTTTCTAACTGGATTGCATGAAACTGTAAGTGCTCATCCATAAAGGTTTGAATGAAATAATAACCATGGTCATAGCCAGCATGTTGTCTTAAAGTTAAAGGCTGTCCTGCTTTTAAACATGCTTGCTTAAATTTTTCAGGGTGAAGTTGTTCATAAAATTGGTCATCCAATCCCTGATCCACCAAAATTTCGCTAAATATTGCACCATTCTTTGAGACTAAAGCTGTAGCATCATGAGCTAACCAGCTATTGCGATCTGCACCTAAATAATGGCTAAACGCTTTGTTTCCCCATGCACACTCTGTTGGTGCACAGATCGGAGCAAAAGCAGATACCGACTTAAATTTCTCAGGATATTTAAAAGCCAAAGTCAATGCGCCGTGGCCACCCATTGAGTGCCCAAAGATACCAACTTGTTGATCGTTTACAGGAAAGCTTTTTAAAATGAGTGGATATAGCTCATCAATTAAATAACTTTCCATTTGATAATGCTCAGACCAAGGTGCTTCTGTGGCATTAATATAAAAGCCTGCGCCTTGACCTATATCCCAATGATCCCCTGCCGCAACTTGTTCGCCACGAGGAGAAGTATCTGGGGTAATCAGTATAAGACTAAGTTGAGCTGCCATATGCTGTGCATGTGCTTTAATGGCAAAGGTTTCTTCAGTACACGTTAACCCAGCTAAGTAAAATAGAGTTGAGCAAGCTTTACCTTCTAGAGCTGCTGGTGGTAAATAAACACCAAACTTCGCTGGTCCTTTTAAATAAGAAGATTCAAATTGGTATATACGCTGCTCGCCCTCAAAGCAGCGGTTTTTTTGCAGGAGTTGCATCGTTTTTAGCCTCTGTTTTTGTTTGAGCAATATCTACACTACCCGTATTTTGCTGAGGAAATAGATACTTTTCCAATTGAGGTAGCATAAGTTCCATATTTTTACCGATCATCCACTGAGGTTCCGAAGGTTCAACACCTTGAGCCACTTCCCATTTGGTTACCGTTTGCTTAGCTGTGTTAAACGAATCTTTCATCGACGATTGCTCTCGCATAGCCAAATCAAAGAAAGCTCGACCAAAATAGGTATAGTCAGCTTCGTTATTACACCCAAAAGAAGTTTTATCAGCAGCCGATGCAGTAATAATTAAGGTATCAGGAGACTGTAAAGCAGGAATAAAGCTTCCTGAATAACAGGCTGAGATCACAATTACACGCCAGCGAATACCGGATTTGTCCAGTGTTTCTCGCAACCATTTCGGGTCCACTTGCCCTAAATCTAATGGCGCATTTTCAATTTCGAAGTGATTTTGTTCACCGTGTGAAGTCATATATAAAAATAGTACATCACTATCGCGGTTCATTTGCTGGCCCATGCGGCGTAGGGCTAACTCGATACTGGTTTTAGAGGCAATCGGAATTTCTGTGCGGGTATCTGGATTATTAACCAGCATCATCGAACGTCCAATCGTTCCGAAACGTGTATCAAACTGTTCTTTAATACGGACCACTTCCGATTTAAAAACATCTTGATAACTATCACCAGCAACACCTAAAAAATACCAATGGCTTTTGGCGAGCTCACCATATTGAACTTGCTCTAAAGAATCATTTAATAGTTTACTTTGTGCATAAAAAGCATCTTCAGCAAACGTTGGAGCCGTATCTTCTACCTTCCAAATCGGTTGATCTTTTACAGAAAGTTGCCAAACCACCATCGTTGCAATGGTCGCAACCATAACCAGTGCACGTTCCCACCATGGCCACTTAAGCTCACGTGAGAAAACCCAAATTACGGCTAAACTTTGCCACACGAATAAAGCTACAAATAAACTCGGTAAAATTCCGTTATAAATAGCATCGGGAATAAAGTTGAGATAACCGTTAGACCCCAAATACTGGATTAAACATTGAATTAATAAGATATTTGTATCTAGAACCAGCCAAAGTAAAGCAGGAACTAGCATTAAGCGAGGTTGGTTGGTTCGCTGTGATAAGAAAATACCAACAATTAAAGCAATGAATGGCCAAAGCGCATAACCAATTAAACCTTGTGAATTAAAATCACCGATTTGACCAGCTACAAGCCAGCTGTAAAGAGAGTTAGTACACCCCCCTAAAATTCCCCAGACAATAAGCTGAAGAATAGATGGATGCACAATCTGTAAAGAACGTCTTGACCCCAAAAACAGCCACATTCCGGCAATTTGGTTGCTTTTAAAATCATGCCAAAAGTTAATGGAGGGTTTAAGATCAATCATAAAAGGTTTTCAAAAATTTCGTTTTTGACAGGCATCTTAAGTGTATGCCTGCTAAGAATTTTAGCAATCATGCTTTTGAACTATATCACATATATTTGTGCATTATTCAAGCAATAAAACCTAACCTTACATAAGCCTACTGAAAATACGCATCAAAACGACAAGCATCCCCTTGCCATTGATGAGCTGGCTCTTGATTTGCCAAGAAAATAGCATGGCGTGGCCGCTTAACGACTACACGTTTAGCAACTCTCTGTGCCAAAACTAGCAAATTATCCCCCAAATCCATCTCACCATCTTCAGGTAAAAGAAGATGTAAAAGCTGCATTTGTTTTTTGACTTGAGCTTGTTTTTTAATTGCTTGTTGATTTTGGTCGCGCTGTGGGAACATCGGGTCAAGATAGACTACATCAACCGTTTTTGCTTCTTGATGTAATTGCTGTAAATAGCTCCCAGAGTCAGCAAAGATCAGTTGAATACAATCCATAAATTGACTTAAAAATGGATCATGTTCCGCCTGAGCTTTTGAATCTTCAAGTAAAGTAAATAAAATCGGATGGCGCTCAACGAGCTGGATTTGAGCCCCTAAATAAGCCATAAGTAAGCTGTCATGGCCTAAACCCGCTGTAGCATCAACCAATACTGGCTTTTCACCTAACTGACAAGCACGGGCAATCATTTCCGATTTAAGACTTGCACGTTTTAAACGTGGAATTTCAGCTTTCCAGTCAGGCTGCATTTTCATGCCATTAGCAGATAACCAAAGTCCGTTTTCATCTACACAAAGGGCAATTTCAGGATTGAAGCGTAAAAACCGTGCATTCAGCTTTTCAATTGGCTGTAAATCGACAGTCACACCTCTAGAACAAAGCACAGCTTGGTAGTGCTGTGCTTGTTCTTGAAAATCTTCTTCAAAATATATATGCATGAGTACTGCCTTTACTTTGCTTTACCCTGATCCGCTATCTTTTTCCACGCATCATCACGTAAATAAACTGGCAAAGCATGCTCGGCATCCACCCATTGCTTTTGTGTAGCATAGACACGTGCAATAGAAGCAATATCCTGTGCAGTTGCAGTGATTGTTTGATGCTCTGCATCAGCTTGAAGTAGCTTGGCGCCCGAACCAATTAAGCAATGTTTTGCATAAGCTGCTGCTGGCTCATAGCCCATTAATTTTTCTTCATCAATACACTGCATAATTCCTTGTTCATCTAAAACATAACTTGCAATGTAAACTTCATTCATACGCGCATCGAGCACGGCAGTCACTTGTTCCAAACCTTCAAGTCGGTATGCCGCTTGTGCTAAAGCTTGCAATGTAGAAACGGGAATTACTGGTAAATCTTGTGACCAAGCTAAAGCCTGGGCAACAGCAGCATTAATTCGAACACCACTAAAAGAACCTGGCCCACGGCTAAAGGCAATCGCATCTAAACCAGCAACTTCAAGACCTGTTTGTTGTAGCCCTTGCTCAATCATCGGCAAAATAGTCTGTGTTTGTGCTTTCGCCCGCGTATCGAGTTGAAAAAACAGTTCTTGGGTTTCATCGACTAATGAAATAGAACACTGCTCATTTGCAGTTTCCAACGCCAGCAATTTCATGCACAACCTTAGTATTAAATCAGATTAAAAACGAGGGTTATGATACCCCACTCGGCTCTGATAGGCGAGTTGTTCTCTTTCTAAATAAAAATGCCAAGCTTGTGCTTGGCATAGAAAATAACTTATTAAAAGATTTTAAAAGTGAAACTCTTTTAAATCTGCATAGCTCTTAAAGTGTTCAGCATAATGTAATGCGCTCAAGCGTATTTTCGCTGCCCCATCTTCATCTAAAGTTTTGACAATTTTGCCTGGTGAACCCATCACCACTGAATTATCTGGAATTACTTTTCCTTCAGGTATTAAAGCATTAGCACCGATAATACAATTTTTACCAATCACCGCCCGATTTAAAATTACGGCGTTCATACCAATCAAACTATTATCACCAATCGTACAACCATGCAGCATGACTTTATGACCGACTGTGACATATTCACCAATATTTAACTCAAGTCCAGCATCAGTATGTAAGACAGAATTTTCTTGAATATTAGAAAAATCACCAATCCGAACGACACAGTTATCAGCACGAACTACTGCACCAAACCAAATACTGACCTGACGACCTAATTCCACTTGCCCAATAAGTGTTGCAGTTGGAGCAACCCAACCATCCCATGGTTCATGTAATGCTTTTGGGTGCTGTCCTTGATAGCTATACATCATAATTTATCAATCCTGATCTTTATTTTTTATGAGAAAACTTTGGCATTCCAAAGGTTGGTGAGTTAAGTAAAAATGGCCAATCTTTTTGATAACCTAGTCCATATTTAAACAGAGCAACTAACATACGAGCAGTTAAGCCCCAAATAATTTCATTATCAATCTGTAAGCTTGGAAAATATAAAGACTGATGAGCATATCGAACTTCATAAGGTGTTGGCCGCGTCTCGATAAGCTGCTGTAATGGGACAAAGAAAATTCGATCAATTTCGGTAGGCTGAGGTATTAAAGTCACCTCTGGAGGAATAAGTCCAACGATCGGTTTTACAGACAAACCGCTTCTTGCACGCTGCATCGGCAAATCACCTAACAACTGTACATCAAACGGATTTAAAGCTGTCTCTTCTTGAGCTTCTCTCAACGCTACAACAATATTACTCGTATCACTGGGGTCACGCTTTCCACCCGGAAAAGAAACTTCCCCCGCATGGTTGTTCATATGTATTGAACGGCGTGTAAGCAGTACCTTTGGATCATTCTCATTCGTAATGGCAATAAGTACTGCAGCTTGTGCTTCTTGTATGCGGGTGGAAAAGCGTAATCTTTGCTGTAACTTTTGTGTTAGCAAGTGCTCTTCCATACCATTCACCTATTATTCTGTCTCTCTTTGCATCATATCTGAAAATCAATGTTAGGGAATAGAGTTGATGCGTAAGTCTAAAAATTCAGTTATGCTGAGGCATCTCTATACTCGATGATAATTATGAGTTTCTGTGTAGCGTGTGGGCATAAAACCGAACAAAAAATTCCTTTAGGTGATCATAAAGTACGCCGTGTTTGTACTCATTGTGGAAATATTCACTATGAAAACCCCAAAGTAATCTGCGGTGCCTTAGCGTTATGGGAAGATAAAGTATTACTCTGTCGTCGTGCGATTGAACCTCGTTATGGTTTGTGGACATTACCTGCTGGTTATATGGAGTTGTTCGAAACCATGGAACAAGGTGCAGCACGTGAAACCCGTGAAGAAGCAGAAGCCGAGATAGAAATAGAACAACTTTATTGCATGTACAATATTCCGCGTATTGGTCAAATTTATGTACTGTTCAAAGCACAGCTGAAAGATGGCATTTTTGGTGCAGGTGAAGAAAGCATCGAGAGTCGCCTGTTTGAAGAACATGAAATTCCATGGGGAGAACTAGCCTTTCCTAGTGTGGAACACACTCTAAGACATTATTTTGAAGACCGTAAAAAACAAGTGTTCCCAACACATCTTGAAACTTTGGGTACTCGTTTAGACCATACGGGTTAATCATTTAGATAATAAAAAAGACCGCTAAGCGGTCTTTTTTATTTGTTTAATATGTTAAGACTTAGTTTTAATTGCTTTACAAGCTGGAATAGATTGATCCGCTAATTTGATTGTTACTGTTCCTGTAATACGTTGTGCTAATGCCTTTTCTTCGTCAGTTGGAGTTACATTCTCAAGTGCATTATAACTCGCTTGTGTAGCTGCATGAGCGTTATACCAACTCGCTACTCCTTTTGCACCATTATTAAGATTAATACTATTACTATCTACTTTATTTGCTAGCAAATTAAATAGATTCAGTTTTGCAGTTCCTGCTGATGGTCCGATAAATGTCAATCCAATAATTGCACCATCAATATTCCCAAATTTTTGATTTGCTAAAATCATACGTATATAGACTGAGCGATCAGAGTTTATCGGATTATTTAAAGTCGCAGCAGTCGTACCAATACGGTATTGTTGAACCCCCAAACTATCAATCAAGTTATTAGCAGTGACTGTAGCACATTGACCTGACATATCAGTGTTTGTGGAATTTGGCTTAATATCAGTTCGGATATCGCCATGCTCATCAATAACAATACCTAAATTTACAGGTTGGGCACCTGTTTGCTCAAAATTAAAAGTTAAAGTTGCATAGAGTGGAAAAATATAATTTTCTCCAGTTTTAACATTACCTGCAGTTTTAAAAACACTACTTTCCAAGAAGCTAATCTTATTCCCTTTATAAATATCTACACCCCCGTTATAGTTTTCTCCACCCAGATTTTGCCTCCAGCGACCATAATGTTGCGGATTTCCAGTATTAAGATTCGTCAAGCTTTTATATACAAACTCATTTCCGGCAATAGCATAGTCATTAAATAATTTGCCTTGATAAATTTGTAAATCTTCATTTGGGTTATCCGATAAACTAAAACGAAGAGGTGTAGTTGATTGGATTTCTCTGCTGATTGGATGAAGCCAAGCATTTTGTGCATTAGCATTCATTTTAACTGGTTTAACATTCCGTAAAAGATTTAAAGGATCCGTTAAATCTTTTTTAACTCCATTCCATTGTAATCCATATCCTAATGTATAACCTTGACGGTCTGCCAATAAATACATTGAATTTACACTTTGCCGTAAGTTAGTAGAAGTACTCGCTTCGCAATTATCGTAAGAGTTAAGGTTACATCCCCTGAATAAAAAGGCTTTAAGGATATCTGTCGCCTCATAAGTTCCCGCATTACTTAAATTAGTTGTTTGCACTACTAATTTATATGCCTCATCGTCTGAGATTTGGCTGACATCTAACCATGGTTTTAAAAGGCTCGCATAAGCCCCACTTTGAAAATCTGCTGCTGTTACGCTTTGAGAGAGCTTAGTAAGTAGATCTTTTTTCTCATCTGTGATTTCTGTTGGCTGTATATCTCCAATCAGATTATCACCTTTTTCAAAACCGATACTTTGAAAAATTTTCACTAAAGCAATTGCGACTTTAATTGTTTCATCATTTTTATCTAAAGTTGCTGGGGTTTTACCTGTGATCCCACTTGCCAAATCTAATAGCCTTAAATACACGGGTAGTGATGTTTTTTGAGTTCCATTATTCACAAAAGCTGTATATTTTCCTATTGTATCAAGCTTTACACTGCCTAAGAAAATCTGCTTATCACTTTTACCTTGTAAATAAAAACGCGCAGTATCACCAACTTTACATGAACCAGTAACAGTATTTTCTGAAAGTGTTGTCGTAAAGTGCTGTCCCAAGGCAGTACTACAATCAAAATTAACTCCTGCAACTGGATAATCCAATGCAAACTCAAAACAATTTGAATCTCTAGTCGAGTTACCACTTACACTTGGTTTGCAACTACCAGAAGTTAGGTTTCCATTATTACCACCTGAATTCGGATCTTCATTAATATTGGAACCACCACCACCACAACCATTTAACATCAGTGCTAGAGTAGTTAGTGCAAAAGGCCAGAAAACTTTTTTATTCATTAGCTATCCTACTTATTTTTTAACGTAATACTGAAATTTGAATTTGTCCCTGATTTGTTAACTCTTTTTCTTCAACATCTACTGCAGAGGATAAAGGTGTCATCATGATATACTTTGCTGAAGGTGGTACTTTTAAAATACCTTGAATCGATGCATGCTGTAATATTGTAGAAGGATAAGATCTGCTTTTGAATCCACTTACACCCTCTAAGATACAGCCTTTATCATCCAAAAAAATGACTAAAGGCCAGTAATATAAGGGTTTTTCATTACTAGCAGCAAATGATAGAAACTTTAAATTTTGAACAGAAGGATCTAGTTTGACGACCTCATATTCAAATTTTTCTTTTAATGGCTTCCGCGGCCACAAATTTACTTCTTTATTTATACTAAGGGTCTTAATTGATTTGGTATAACCTTTAACAAAACATTTATCTTGTTCAAAAGCCCTCTCTAATTCTTCTGAGGATAAGCGCATATATGTTGAAGCTAATACAACAGCGGTTTGATCATCTTGAGAGTGTCGATTAAAAAGCTGATCTAACGTTGACCGACTAACACCTTTTTTCCGTTCTATTGATTCAGTTCGCCCTAGGCCATCCGGCATAAGATAAAACCGTTTTTTACCCTCTATATTGAATTCTTGATCTTCAAGAAATTCACTATTTACATACTCCACACCATCAATAGTTGTAAACTTAGACTTATCTTTTAAAGAGTCTGACGAGGATGGAGCTTGAGAAGAACTTCTTATTGGTGGTGGAACTAAAGTGAGCTTTTTCTTCAATTCATCATTAGGAACTGATTGGGATTTTTCTGTTTCAAGAGATTTCGTTTTCTTCACAGGGATACTTAATTCGCTAACACTTATAGCACTTTCGCTAGTATCTTTGGGTGCAGTCGGTGCAGTCGGTGCAGTCGGTGCAGTCGGTGCAGTCGGTGCAGTCGGTGCAGTCGGTGCAGTCGGTGCAGTCGGTGCAGTATTTAATTTCTTTTGTTTTTGCTGTTCTATTTTTTTCGGTAAATCTCTGTACTCTTTCTCTTTAATAATTATTGGATCTGGGATAATCACAGCCTCATTAAGTGAATTTTGAGGATTTATTTCTATTTTAGAAGTAGACTCTTTTTTTTGCTCAATATTTTTACTAGGCACGATCATAGGACGACCATCTGGACCTATAATCGTATAAAAACCATCTGCATAAGATAAAGAAATACTTGCCATCACAATACTTAATATTGAGACAGCAAGTTTAGGGCGAAACATCCATTTATATTGTCTTACCATTTTGTTCTATAACTCAAACCAAGCACTGTAACTTTAGTATTTGTTTTAACATCTAAACCGGCATAAGGGTTTAATAAGATATTATCGACACCGCATTTATTAGATAAAGTACTTGTACAGGCTGGTATGTTGTCTCGACTGCGTAAGAAACCAACTGAAAGATCTAAATCCGTATCGGTATCGAAACGATATCCAACTCCCAGACCAAACAATTGTGCATTATTAATCGGGACCATTGTATTACGTTTGTCATCAGGGATAGCACTAGCACGTGGTTCATAACCAGCACGCAATTTCAACCGATCTGTAGCAGAATACTCTAGCCCAATCCCCCAACTCCAAGGTGAAGTAAACTTTAATGGCAATGCTAAAGACTGTGGAGTTACCTCATTAGATAGAATTCTCGCCACTTGAAGTAGTGAAATCTGGCGATCAAATTCAAATTTAAATTTATCCCATGCGGAATAGTCTGTCCAACCTACATCAAAATTCACTTGTAAATCTGGTAGTAATTTATATTTAATCCCTGCTTGAAAATGGGCAGGGTATTCCAAATCCATTGCTACTAAACCAGACTCTATATTGGGGATATATCCAGGTAACTGTAAGACTGCTGAGGCAACGCTACCAGTAGTTGATGAGTTAAGTCCAGCAATAAGCTGCTGTGGAGCTTTTGCATTATCTATTAGGTACTTACCTTTCAGTCGCATTTTAGCTGAACTTTGATAAACCATACCAAAACTAAAATCATCAGTTGGTTCCCAAAGCAACCCCAAGTTATAGCTAGGACTCAATGATTGCTCTAATGAAACCTGTAGCGCACCCATTTTGTTAAATGGATTCATTCCTTCTTGAGTATTACAAATACCTAGTAATATTAGATCTGTAAAAAATTCCTTATTATTTTTAAATGGTCTACAAACTACTTCATCAACCATCCTTAGTACACCAATCATTTCATTGGGGAAACGTAGATCAGTGTTTAGGGCTATCGCGTTGTAGGACATACCCACTGAAGCACCAATTGATAAATGGTCATTTACCTGATAACCAAAAGACGGAGATAAATATGTAATACGCTCTACAGCAACTTGTTGCCCCATATAATTACTTGGGTTACCATTTTCCGCACCAAAACCTGCAACTAATGGTGCATACATTGCTGTTGCATAAGTGACTTTCGAGCCTGGTGGTTTATAAGCTATACCAGCTGTAGGAGCAACTAATGGATAACCGGCACCTAAATCAACCATTTTTTTAAGAATGGGTACATATAAGCTGGCATATTCCACATCACCGCGTACAGGTCCTTTGAAATCGGTGCAGATACCAACGGAAACCTCCGGTCTATCATTACATACAATAGGGTCATCTGAATAACCGAAAACATTATATCCAGGTGGTGCAGAGTATTCTCTTTGAATATCAAAGTTCGCTAAAATTCCTTGTACGTCTGTCTGCAAGCCGTCAATTTTAGCTAAAGCTGCTGGGTTAAAGTGAACTGCACTAATGCCAGGAGGATCTGCAGTTACAGCATTCCCCATCGAGAGTGAGCGAATATCAACAGCTAGGTTTTGTCCTAATTGAGCATTGGCAAAGCTAGAAAAACCGGAGATCACAATTGCCGCCGTTAAAGGACATAATTTAGGGTATTTCACCTTAATATCTCCTTATTTTTGCTTTTTGCCAAAACCTAAAATATCTAACGGGAAAGATAGACCGAGCGAAATATCTGGTGCATCTTCTGTTAAACCAATACCCACCGTACCATTGACAATCGTTTCAGGTGATACACGTACACCTAGAGCAAATGAGAGCATCGCACTACTTTGATCTGGTGAAGTATAAGATTCATTTCCATTATCAAATTCGAATTCAGCATCCATATTGAAACTTTGCTGATAGGACATCGTTAAAGATACGTCGTAATTAAACGAGTACGCAAAACCGAAAGAGAAACCACCGCTAATGCCAGGGTCAAATGAGGTTAAAGTTCTTGTCCCATTTTTTCCTCCCCCTCGCTGTTGATCTAAACCAGATTCTTTAAAACCATAATTGGCAGATGCGGAAGCGAATAAAACGACGGGATCGATATACTTACGAGTACTTGCTCCTACTCCTACAGAGTAATAACCTTTACCGGTAGAGAGCTCATCTAAGCCTATCTCATACGGACTGTCACCCGTTTTAGTGGATAGGTTACCAAAAAGAACTAATGGTAAACGTCCTTGCTTTAAAGGAAATGGCTCCCAGCGAGCACCCAAAGAAATATCACCCAAACCAGCGGTAGTTTTATCTTTAATAATTTCAGACTTTGCCACAAAAGGTAAAGTTGCTGAAAGAGTTAAATTATCAAGAACACCATATTGAAAAGTAAAACTATTTGTTAAAGTATGGTTTGCATCCTCTTCTACACGTAAACGATTGAGTTGAGAAGAATTATCCGATAAAGCTAAATCAATTCGAGTATCACGATAATATGTATAATCGAGGTCATAATAAGAAGATATAACCCCTTTTTTAATTAATGAGTATTGACGCTCATTTGAAGTAAATACTTCTTGTAAATTTGTTTCTTGACTCGCATCACCTTCTTTTTTCTGTAAAGCAGTAGCTGCTTGGTTTGCTTCTGGAGTAGCTGATGTAGGTGCAGATTCAGTGATTCCCCCCTCTGTGGTCGGAGCTGTTTTCTGTTCTTGCACTGAATTTGTTGTTGGCATTACTTCTGGCGTTGTACTCACCTCAGGAACAGCTACACTATTTTGTGTACTTGCTTCTGCAACTTGATCATCTGCATAAAGTGTATCTGTAATGGCAATTAAACTTAATGCCAACACACTCATCTTCATCCATCGATTATTCATATTTCTTCCCACCCAATCTATTTATTTTACTAAATTAAAATTTGACTATTTACGCTTGTAATAAAGACGCATATAAGTTTCTATCGGCTGATTATATGTTGGAGAATGGTTATCATTATCCAAGACGCGACGCATCGTTGAAGCTTTGTTTGCTAAACGGTCATAATTAAATGTTGGATACTGCACATCAACAAAAGCATACCGATTGACTGTGGCATCTTCTACATGACGCATATCAGCTTCTTTTAATGCTAATAGATCTTTACGCTGAGATTCAGGAACAGAAATAACAAATAAAGTATTATTATCCCAAATTTCTTTAAAACGATTTTCATCAAAGCTGATATTTCCTAAAGCAGGATCAGCTACATATACTCGTCCATCTTTATAAGCTTTATATACGACGAAATGTTTAAAACCAGCATATGAAATAGGAACGATTGCAGGTTGACCAAGTTTAACTAAATCAGAAAACTCTCCCCGATAACCGCCACTCTCTAAACCAATTGCAGTAACGAAACGCTTCATATCAAGTAATGAGAAACTTCGACGCTCAATAATACGTTGATATTCGCCGTACTGTAGTAGACCACTCATGGTCTGCTGTTCAGTCAAACTCGTCCCCACATAACCATTTAAAAGTGTAGTAAGAGCAGCTGAACCACAACTATAGTCATAAGCTTGACGAACAATACCCCTGAACTGATCTTCTACAGCTGGTTTAATCGTGACTGGTTCAATATGACTACGGCGAAAAGATAAATTACGTGAATCGGCGGTTTCTGTATAATAAACAGTTCCCGGTGGCTTTTTTTCTATTTCGAAGGCTTCTGTCGCAAAGTAATATATCAATGCCGAGCCTAAAGCAATCTCTAACATAAGCACTTGGTCTAACTGGTGGCCTAACTGGCCTTATTCATTTTATTCTTAGAGCAATAGCTCTACATCCCTGTGTGTTGAAGATACCTTTTTTTTCTGTAAAAAACAGCTTTTTTTTAATCTTTTTGATGAATGTATAGTTTTACTCTATTTAAATTGTTAATTAATTCTCACTTCGATTAATTTCTTATCTAGATATATAATATTCATATAATAATTTTAAATTAAACAACTATATTAAAACCTCTTTTTTCATTTAATAAAAAAAGCGCGTATTAAACGCGCTTTTGTTTTTTGACTTTTAAAATTAGTGTCCAGAAATTGTAATTGTAGAGTTAGCAACATTTAAGCCTTGAACTTCGACATCGCCAATTGAAGCAGCTGTACCCAAATGTACACCTTGTAAATATACATTCATTGCTTGAGTACTGTTGTTTTTAATTTCTAGTCCTGTTGTTTTTACAGAAATACCAGCATTTACATCTAGATCACCTGTAGCATTAGCGCCACGTACCATGATTTTGTCAAGTTTGATGGTACCACCGCCAGCAGCATCTTTAATACCAAGATTAGAGATATTTAAGCCACCCTGCAAACTTGAATTCACTTTAATCATTGCACCTTGAGGAGCGGCACCTAACTGGATATTTGCAGTAATTTTACCTAAAGACAAATCTAAACCAGTAATGATTTCTGTTGGCGCTGTTTCAGTGATACCACGAGTTGCTGTAGTTTCATTTACAGTACCAGAAGTACCCACACCAATTGAGCCAACATGCACATCAACAGCACCAACCGTTGCCGCAACGTTTAAGAAAGCACCGTTAGTACCAGAAGCACCATTCGTGTCAATTGCTAAATTTAAAAGTGGATCAGTACCTGTTTGTTTAAGAGTGATACCATTAATTGCGATCGCACCCGCAGTACCTGATGCACCTACAATTCCTGTTGCAGTACCCAAACCATCATTATCATGTAAATATAGTTTACTGATATTAATACCGTCAGTACCTAAAGCAATACCGATATTAATACCATCTTGACCTGTAGCAGCACTAAGCGCAGCATCGTCCATTGACTGCATTGCCATTGCATTTGCGCTGATAGCTAAAGAAGAAACTAAAGCAAGTTTAGTGAACATTTTCATTGAGCACTCTCCCAAGAGCATTTATTTTTTGACTTAACCACTCTCATTGTCTCAAATTGCATTTTTCTTTATATGGCAACCGAAACTTCCAATCCTTGAGCGGTTTTGCTTAGCAATTACTAAATTACATCTACGTTAATTTTTGTTCAACTAGTGTTGTGCATTTTTTGCCAACTACCCGACAAACGGTACACTCAAGTTTTTCTACATAAACCTTGCTAAAAACAATAAATTCTTAGTTAAAATTTCGTTCATTTTATCAGCAAAAAGTTTAGTACTTAAAAGACTTTCTCCTGATGAAGTGCAACTTATAGTAAACTAACTACTCTCTCATTAAACACTCTTTTATTTAAAAATGTCTCAGTTAAAGAAAAAAATCTCTTTATATAGTAAAAATGCTGCCGATATTTTAAAAAAATTAGATGGTTTAACTGGACTTATTTATTTAAATGACAACAACAACCCAACTATTGGATTTCTTCCACAAGATTATATTATTATTCAAAATGAAAATTATTTAGAGTTTGAGCGCCAAAATTTCAACGAATATAAAAATAGATCAAAATCAAATCAACTTTTAAATTTCATTCAATTTAAAGAAAACAATTTAAGTAAAGATATTAAATCAACAACAAGTTTTATAGGTGGTTATATTGGTTTTATCAGCTATGATTTCAGTGCGCATCAATTTATTAACGGGCAAAATCATATGCAACCTTCTTTATTCCTAGGTCAATATCGATCTTTTTTAAAATATATAGATAATGATTGGTATTTTTTTAGTGATGAAGAAAATGCAATTGATCTATTCTCATATATTGAAAATAAAATAGAGAATTTTGGTTCCAATAACTCTAAAAATACATTTGAATTAAAAACCACTATTCAACCAAGATGGTCTAAAAAACAATATTTCGATGCTTTCTATAAAATACAAGAATACATTAAAGCTGGTGACTGCTATCAAATTAACTTAACCCAAGAGTTTAAAGCTAAATTTTCAGGATCCTTATTAAATAAAGCTAAAGACCTATGGCAACTTACAAATGCTCCATATGCAGGTTATTTAAAATTAGATGATTTTGAATTATTAAGTTGCTCTCCCGAACTTTTCATCGAATTCAATCAAAATAAACAAATTAAAACTAGACCTATTAAAGGCACAATGCCTCGCTATGAGAATGCAGAAAAAGATTTTATTTCTAAACAAACCTTAAAAAACTCTCAAAAAGACCAAGCAGAAAATGTGATGATTGTCGATTTATTACGTAATGATTTGAGCATTTATGCCAATACAGGATCTGTAAAAACAACAAAATTATTCGAGATTGAAAGTTTTAATCAAGTACATCACATGGTAAGCGAGATCGCTGCGACCCTTAAAGATGATATTAATCCTATGCAAATGCTGCTCTCTGCCTTACCCGGAGGCTCAATCACAGGAGCTCCCAAAATTCGGGCAATGCAGATCATTGAAGAGTTAGAGGAATCAGCAAGAGGTGCATATTGCGGGACATTGGGTTACTTCAATTTTGATGGAACTGGCCGCTGGAATATTCTCATCCGTAGTTTTCAACAATATCAGAATCAGCTCTCTTTATGGGCAGGTGGTGGTATTACGATTGCATCAAATGCAGAAGCAGAATATCAAGAAAGTCTTGATAAAGTCTCTGCTATGCTGAACTTGATGAACAGCACAGCAGAGTAAAATTTAGAGAATATCTTCTTTTAATGTCTGTACTAAACGCTCATTTTGCTCATCAGTTCCTACAGTAATTCGCAAGAATTGATTAATACGAGGCTTATTGAAATAGCGCACAATAATGCCCTGCTCACGTAATTGCTGTGCAAGCTGACCTGCATCATGCGATGGATGCGAAGCAAAAATAAAGTTTGCTTTAGAAGGTAAAACTTTAAAGCCCAAAGCAGTTAATTCATCTACTAGCTTTTCACGACTAGAAATAACTTTTTGACATCGTTCTTCAAAATAAGTTTGATCTTCAAAAGAGGCTACCGCTGCTGCAATTGCAAAACGATCAATAGGATATGAGTTAAAACTATTTTTGACAGCTTCAAGTGCAGCAATTAAATGAGATTGAGCAATCGCGAAGCCAACGCGTAAACCCGCAAGAGAGCGAGATTTTGAAGTTGTTTGGCACACAACCAGATTCTCATAGCGATTTACTAAACTCACAGCTGATTCTGCACCAAAATCAACATAAGCCTCATCAATGACAACCACTCGATCTGGATTAGCTTTTAAAATTTGTTCGATTTCTGCTAAGCCTAGTGCAATACTTGTTGGAGCATTAGGGTTTGTAATAATAACCCCACCATTTGGTTGCACATAATCTTTAACTTCTATCTCAAAATTATCATTGAGTGGGATTTCTTTAGTCTTTGTACCAAAAAACTGACTATAAACTGGATAAAAGCTATAAGTGATATCTGGATAAAGAATTGGTTCATCTTGAAGAAAAAATGCTTTAAAAATATGAGCAAGCACTTCATCTGAGCCATTACCAACAAAAACTTGTGAAACGTCAATATTCTGTTGCTTAGCAATCGCATGTTTTAATGCCGTAGCGTCTGGGTCTGGATATAAACGCAATGCATCAGCCTGATGAGTTAAAACAGCTTGAACTGCTTCAACTACTTTTGGTGATGGCGGATATGGATTTTCATTTGTATTGAGCTTCAATAAATTCTGAATTTTAGGCTGTTCACCAGGAACGTACGGCTCTAACTCACGAACTTCTGGACTCCAAAAGCGCATTTGTGCTGTAGATAAAGTCATGGTCTTATCTCAAAAAAGGGCTGAAAACCAGCCCTGAGTAATAATTAAAAAACTACAAGGTTTATAAGCTTATTGATAACGATAGCGAGCTGAGCGTGCATGGGCATCTAAGTTCTCTTGGACAGCCAATATATCTGCTGTCTTAGCTAACGATTTGACTCCATCTTTCGAACACATGATTAAGCTCGAACGTTTTTGGAAATCATAAACACCTAATGGAGAAGAAAAACGAGCAGTTCCGGAAGTCGGCAATACATGGTTTGGACCTGCACAATAGTCACCAATTGCTTCAGGTGTATAGCGCCCCATGAAAATTGCTCCAGCATGGCGAATATCTTCACTCATAGCCTCGGCATCATCTAAGCAAAGTTCCAAATGTTCTGGTGCAACTTGATTAATCAAATCAATTGCTTCTGCACGGTCTTTAACTAATACCAAAGCACCACGGTTTTCAATCGAAGTTCTCGCAATGTCTGCCTTTGGCAATTCATTTAAATGCTTTTCAATTGCCAACTCTACCGCATTAAGCAAAGCTTCATCAGGAGTAATGAAAATAGCTTGAGCAACTGTGTCATGTTCAGCCTGAGATAAAACATCCATAGCTAACCAATCTGCATTATTTTCACCTTCTGCATATACTAAAATTTCAGAAGGTCCAGCAATCATATCAATACCAACCTGACCAAATACAGCGCGTTTGGCAGCCGCCACAAAACGATTTCCAGGGCCAGTAATTTTATCTACAGGTGGAATAGTCTGAGTACCATAAGCAAGAGCTGCTACAGCTTGAGCTCCCCCAATAGTGAATACTCGACTCACTCCTGCAAGGTAAGCCGCAGCTAGAACCAATGGATTTAGTTCACCGTTTGGTGCAGGAACAACCATAATAATTTCAGGTACACCAGCAACATGGGCTGGCACTGCATTCATTAAAACTGAAGACGGATAAGAGGCTAAACCACCTGGTACATAAATACCCACACGGTCTAGAGGTGTGACTTTTTGTCCTAATGTATTACCCAAATCATCTATATAAGTCCAGCTCTCTTGTTTCTGAGCTTCATGAAATGTACGAATACGCTTTGCTGCCAACTCTAGAGCATCACGAATTTCTGGGCTTAAATTATCAAAAGCAGTTTTAAGTTGTTCTTGAGATACTTCTAAATCTGCAAATTGATGCGCTGGATGTCGATCGAACTGTTGAGTAAGCTTTAAAACATGATCATCACCATGCTGACGAACATCAGCAATAATTTGATCTACTGTTTGCACTAAATTAAGATCATTTACAGTTTCAAATGCTAAAAGCTCAGCAAAAACCTGTTTGAAGTTCTGATCTTGAGTCGATAAACGTCGCATCAATTTACCCACAAGGCGAAAAAGAAAAAACAAGTTTACTCTTTTTCTAGGCGCTTGTGGGCATCATCTGAAGCAACTATCACAAAAGCATGATGGGAAATTGCTTTTAACGTGATTGAACAGCTTGCTCGAGCTGTGAAATGATTGGGTTTAATAAAGTTTGCTTACGTTTAAAACTAGCTTTATTTACAATTAAACGTGAAGAGACTTTGCAAATCTCCTCTAATGGCTCAAGACCATTCGCTCTTAGCGTATTACCAGTATCGACCACATCAACAATGTAATCACCCAACCCGACCAAAGGCGCTAACTCCATAGAACCATAGAGTTTAATTACATCAACTTGCTCACCTAAGCTTGCATAATACTGACGAGTAAGATTGACGTATTTCGTGGCAATTTTTAAACGGCCTTTTGGACGTTCCATTCCCACTTTACCAGCAGTCATTAATTTACACTTAGCGATTTTCAGGTCAAGTAGCTCATATACATGCTGAGCACCGTGTTCCATCAACACATCTTTGCCTGCTACGCCTAAATCTGCTGCGCCATTTTCTACATAGGTAGGCACATCAGATGCACGTAAAATCAAAATACGTACTTGCTTATGCGTAGTAGGAAAAATCAGTTTGCGGGACTTTTCCGGATCTTCGAGCAAATTAATACCCGCTGTAGCTAGTAAAGGTAACGTCTCTTTTAAGATACGCCCTTTACTGAGTGCCAAGGTCAAACCATGATCAAAATTGCCCATCACATCAAAATTAGGATCATCGTTTCTTACATCATTCATTAACTTACTCGCTTAATTTTGGCACCTAAACCTTGAAGTTTCTCTTCGACATGCTCATAACCACGGTCAATATGGTAGATACGGTCAATTAAGGTATCTCCTTCTGCCACTAAAGCTGCCAAAACTAGAGAGAACGAAGCACGCAAATCTGTTGCCATTACAGGTGCAGCCTGTAAAGTTTCTACTCCAGTTACGACAGCATCGTGACCTTCAACCTGAATATTAGCACCCATGCGTGACAATTCAGGAACATGCATAAAACGATTTTCAAAAATCGTTTCAGAGATAGTTGCAAATCCACGACCAATAGCATTTACAGCCATAAGCTGAGCCTGCATATCTGTTGGAAACTCTGGATGTGGCAAAGTTCTAAAACTTACAGCTTTAGGGCGTTTACCTAACATATCAAGTTCGATCCAGTCATCACCACGAGTGACTTCGGCACCCATTTCTTCAAACTTATCCAAAACAGATTCAAGTAATGCAGGGTCGGTATGTGTAGTTTTGACACGACCGCCCGTAATTGCCGCAGCTGCCAAATAAGATCCCGTTTCGATACGATCAGCTACCACAGCATATTCACAGCCATGCAAACTTTCTACTCCAGTTACAACAAGAGTATCAGTATCAAGTCCTTCAATCTTGGCGCCCATTTTGATGAGCATTTGAGCAAGGTCAGTGATCTCAGGCTCACGAGCTGCATTACGAATAGTCGTAACACCATCAGCTAGTGCAGCAGCCATCAAGATGTTTTCAGTACCGCCAACGGTAACCATATCAAAAACAACTTCGCCACCTTTTAAACGACCTTCAACTGAAGCATGGACATAACCATTTTCAACTTCAATATGTGCACCTAAAGCTTCTAAAGCTTTTAAATGTTGATCAACTGGACGTGATCCAATTGCACAACCACCTGGTAAAGAAACTTTCGCATTACCGTAACGCGCTAATAATGGTCCTAAAACCAAAATTGAGGCACGCATTGTTTTTACTAGCTCATAAGGAGCAAACTGATTATCTAAAGTAGAGGTATCAGCTTTTACTGTGTCATTTTCATAGCCGATTGTAACTCCT
The DNA here is from genome assembly GCF_001541635.1 of Acinetobacter sp. LMB-5. Lineage (NCBI taxonomy): Bacteria > Pseudomonadati > Pseudomonadota > Gammaproteobacteria > Moraxellales > Moraxellaceae > Acinetobacter > Acinetobacter sp. LMB-5. Next base: position 198,714 of record NZ_LRDR01000009.1, read on the forward strand.
AACCCACCAATCAACTTGACCAAAGTATTTACATCTTTAAGATTTGGAACATTCGTGATCGTAATTGGAGAGTCTGCAAGAATAGTTGCAGCAAGTAATGGTAAAGCTGCATTTTTAGCACCAGAAATGCGCACTTCCCCGTCGAGCTTAACACCACCCGTAATTAAAAATTTATCCATTAATATTTAAGCTCCGAAAAGGCTTGCTTTACGCCATTCATCTTTGGTCATTGCACGAATTGTTACCGCGTGAACTTCGCCACTTGCAATATAAGTATTTAATGGTGCATAAACTAATTGTTGGCGAGCAACAGTACGCTTACCGTCAAATTGATCATCCACAATACGGAGGTCAAATTTTCCGGCCTGTCCGCTCACCGCTACTTCCGCTTCAGGGAAAGCTTCTTTTAAAATTTGAGTGAGCTGTTCACTATTCATTGCAAAGACCTCTGACGCAACCTAAGGTGTAAAACGAAGTATTTTACTATAACTTTTTCAAAGAATTCAGTACGTGTTTATATTTTATCAATAAAAAAGAGGCTATGTTTCAAGCCTCTTCCAATTATATAAAACTTATTAAATAGAAACAGCAACTTGCGAATAAGTGCACTGCATTTTCCGATATTTTAATAATTGTTTTTTTAATTTTTCAGTTAGTTTTTTAATTGAAGTATACATATCATCAGCAGTTGCCTGAGCAAACAACTCAATTCCCGGCAATCTTACTATAGCCTCTGCAACATGGTTTGAACTACCTTTATGAGAGCGCTTATCAATTTGATGATCTTTTGTTAATTTAATCTGCATACTATTCACCTGATCTAAGTGTTTTGTTAACTGATTAAATTTTGATTTAATATTTTCTTCTATAGCTGGTGTAATTGCTAAATGATGTCCACGAATCGTTATTTGCATAATTCTATCCCTCACCTTTTTTAGGTTATCTAAAGAAGAACTAAAACGATTTAATGCTATCAAAAAGAAAACTTAGAACAATTAAACCATTTTAGTTACTCTCTTGGTGAAAATGAAATTTCATTATTTCGTCATAATGAATCTCTAGAATAGCCATACTTCAAAATTCAGATCAAGACTTTTCTTTCAGACGATGAAGGAATATGTAACGATTCTCGATATTTTGCGACCGTTCTTCGAGCCACTTCAATTCCCTCATCTTTTAACAATGTAGCAATTACATTATCTGACAAAGGCTTACGTGGATTTTCATTGGCGACTAGTTTCTTAATCATTGCCCGAATTGCGGTGGAAGAGGCTTCCCCCCCTGCTGTTGTTCCTACATGGCTAGAGAAAAAATATTTCAACTCAAATAGACCACGAGGCGTAAGCATATATTTATTTGTAGTTACACGAGAAACTGTAGATTCATGCAATTCGACTTCTTCTGCCACATCTCGAAGAACTAGCGGCTTCATCGCTTCAGGGCCTATTTCCAAAAAAGCTTTTTGATGCTCTACGATACAAGAAGCCACTTTTAATAACGTTTTATGCCTTTCATCAATACTTTTGATAAAGTTTTTCGCCTCAAGCATTTGGTTACGTAAATATAAATTATCCTCACTCTGATCTGCTCTACGAATCATACTAGAGTAAAAAGAATTAATTCTTAATTTAGGAAGTACATCTGGGTTTAGCTGAACCTGCCAATGTAAATCTTTTTTTGAAACCACTACATCGGGAATTTGATAATCAGATTCTTGCTTATCAAAATCCATACCAGGATAAGGTTTTAACGTTTTTAAAAGATTGATTGCAAATTTTAATTGGTCTTTCGTTAGACCAGTTTGTTTGAGCAATTTATTAAGATCATTGGCTATCAAAAGCTCATAATACTGTAATAGACTTTTTGCCTCGTTTAGATATTCAACATCTTTGGGTAGAAATTCGAGCTGTATCTTTAAACATTCCGCTAAATTACGCGAACCAATACCTAAAGGATCAAGTCGTTGAATGTGTTTTAAAACAACTAAAACCTCATCTTCTTCGATCTCTTCCTCAATATCCATTTCATTCAATAATTGTTGTGCCGCTAAAATTATTTCTTCAATTTCAGCATCTAAAAATCCCTTATCATCTAATGCATCAACAATACAATAAGCAATTAATTGATCTATTTTAGAAAAATGTAAAAGGTTAACTTGTTCTAGAATATGTTCCTTTAGCGATAATTGAACTTGGCGATTATCCTCTCGCTCTTCAAATTCTGGAGTAGCCAAAGCTGTTGATTGATGGGTATAAACATCATCCCACTCAGTATCAACGGGTAAATCATCAGGCAAATGATCTGCATTTAGCTCAGTCGTTAAGTCATCCGATTCTTTATTTTCTAATGCAGCTAGACTCTCTGTTAGTGATTCTTCTTCTATTTTTTCAAGTAAAGGATTACTATCTAGTTGAATCTGAATTTCCTGTTCAAGCTCTAAACTAGAGAGTTGTAACAAACGAATCGCCTGCTGCAATTGAGGTGTTAACGATAGAGAATTCGCTACTTTCAATCCAACAGATAATTTCATATATTTCATTTTCCATAAAACAAGCAAAAATCATGCCTATTCAATATTTATAACATATAGTCTCTATTTGTCATACATATCCAACTGAAATTTGTAGAAGAAAAAAGAGATTTTTCCAATTATAAAAATAATCTTATTGAATTAATTCTATCAAACATGGTTCTCATATGAAGTAAGACACGAAATCTTGTTATAAAAAGTTAATTAGGGGGAGCTAGCCCTCTTTTAATTTTGTTTAATTGATTACTCTTCGATTGTATATTTACTCCCTACAAATATATTTATTCCCCCCAATAAAGAAACACCCCCATTCGTTAGAA
>NZ_LRDR01000090.1:0-373 GCF_001541635.1 Acinetobacter sp. LMB-5
AATCCACATGTTCTTCGACGCTTTTTTCGATTTGCGCCACTGGCACCATTGCGGCTGTTTGTTGTAGTGCTTGCGACTGAAGGTGCGAACGAGCTTCTTGTGCTGTGTCATTGATAGACTCCATCTCTTCTTTAAACATTGAACCGAATCGTGTTAATTGTTTTGCAGTACCTTTTGGTCCATCAACGATGAATCCACCATTAACCAATATCCAGTACGCAGTGTGACCCGTCCAATAACCTGCAAGTTGATCTTTTAAGTTCTTATACAACTGCGCTCGCATCTTATCGATGGGCACCGTCCGAAGGTCAGAAGTCCAGTTGTTAGAGAACAAATCATGAATCACCTGGTCGATTTGAGACACCGCAACCTT
>NZ_LRDR01000091.1:0-364 GCF_001541635.1 Acinetobacter sp. LMB-5
CTGATGATGATAAGAACAACCAACAAAAGATTGTGCCGTCCTAATCTGACCACTAGCTATACATTTAACAACGTAATACTTAGCCGCGCTAACTCTATAAAGCTGCTCAGCATAAGCATTAAAAGAAAAACTAAACAGAACAACCAGCGAGGAAAGAAGATATTTAATATTCACATTAGCCTCCTAATACAATCGACAATCAGGAAGATAATGAAGCCCCACATAATATCTGATGGGCTTATATAAAATGGTACTGGCATAAATCCCCCAAGGTGAGATCAAAAAAAGGGAGCAATAGCCCCCCTTTTATTAGAGTAAGAGCTATTAACCGAAGAAAGCAGCCTTAGCCCATTTATAAACAACC
>NZ_LRDR01000092.1:0-363 GCF_001541635.1 Acinetobacter sp. LMB-5
AATCCAGATGATTATCACGAATCTAAAATCGCTACTAAAAAGCTTGTTAAGCGTGACAAGAATTTCTATGGCGTTTATTGGTCGGCTGAGATTCACACCCATAAACCTAAAATTCCGTTTATGGCGTTCGCTGGTCTGATAGCTTTAGGCGTTTTTTGTTGGTCTGCTTATAACATCTACGATAAGTTTTTAGGCGGTGGTGAGCCTGAGCCAGTTAAACAAGTTCAGCCTTCAACGTCTCCAGCTCCAGATTCAAACAAGGCAGATTCACTTGATAAACAGCTTGATACTTACGTAGCTGAGTTAATCAAAGGGGTTTATATCTCTGGTTCTATGACGCACTACGATAATGATTCAGTAGAT
>NZ_LRDR01000093.1:0-363 GCF_001541635.1 Acinetobacter sp. LMB-5
ACCCAGGAGCTGTTGTTGATCCAGTGACGGTCTCCTTGTTACCTCAATCTGATTCTCTTGTAGCATGGGAAGATGGCGATCATGTTACGTTCTCTGACTCAGTGTCATTGAAGTTACAAGCATTCCAATCAGGCTCCGCAAAACTTGGGATTGCAAGTAGCTCGGTTCCGCAGTTTGGTTTTGACGGTGCGAAGTGTCGTATCGCTGGTGGCCCGCTATCTGAACAAAACTGTAATATCTTGTTTAACTCTGCTGCATTAGGGGTCACTGTGCCCGATAAAGTCGCAGGTAAGCCATTCTTTAACACTGACGGAGATGCATTATATAGCAACCAAAGCTCACCATATTTGGAGTTTTGTAGCT
>NZ_LRDR01000094.1:0-363 GCF_001541635.1 Acinetobacter sp. LMB-5
ATTAATGCAATTCTTGCACACATCGAAATTGCTGAAAAATACTATCACAAAGGTAACAGTGAAAAGGATGAACACTATTTCACGGATGTAATTTATCGTACCAATCATGCCTTTGAAGGCATTCTTAAAGAAGCGTATGAAGTAATACAAGAACAAAATGCATCAAATAAATCTCCGTATGAGATTGAACAATACTTATCCAACAATAACGTATTTAACGATAGGGTGATGCAACTGTTTGTGAACTATCGTCAGAGTTGGAGGAATCCATCTACACATGATTATCAATTGTTTTTTGGAAGCCAAGAGGCATTTTTAGCGATTGTCAGCGTATCGTCATTTGTCAACATATTGCTTGATCAA
>NZ_LRDR01000095.1:0-362 GCF_001541635.1 Acinetobacter sp. LMB-5
AACGCCTGTCTAAACGCGTTGACGCCCACATCAATACCGATAACACACGTGTAACGACAACCTACCGTCTGCGCAAACCAAATGGCCAATACGTTTGGATTGAAGGCGTCGCAATGACCAAAGAAACTAAGCAGGGTCATTACATGGTTGGCAGCCATAGAGACATTTCTGAGCGAAAACTGATGGAAAGCTACATCCATCAGGTAGCCTTTCATGACAACGCGTCTGGCATGGCAAACCGCGCGCACCTGCTGCTGAATATTAATGAGTTAGTGAAATCGCAAAGCACTCACGCATCGATTTTTTACATTCAGATTGAAGAGATCAAATCTTACCTCAACCAATACGGCAGTGAACTTGTC
>NZ_LRDR01000096.1:0-360 GCF_001541635.1 Acinetobacter sp. LMB-5
AACCTTAAATATTGCGATTTACCCGCAAAGCAAAAGTGATTTAGAGCAGTTCACACAGATCGAGGTTATGGCCAGTCAGGGCGAACCGCTTCGGCTGATAGCCGGGGCATTAAAGAAGTTAAACGGATTGACCACCGGGTCCGGCTTGGATTTAGGCTTGTGGGTTATCGAGAAACTCGATACAGACGAAGCCCACTTCCTCGATAACGGTGTCCCGTTGGAAATCAAAGGCACGTTGACGATCAGCGAATACGGCGACGACGAGGTTAAGTAATGAAGTACAGAACCAATAAAGGCGACATGTTAGACGCCATTTGTCACAAGTATTACAAGGCCCGACCGGGGGCAATGGAAGAAGTG
>NZ_LRDR01000097.1:0-359 GCF_001541635.1 Acinetobacter sp. LMB-5
ATGGTACGTTAGTTATAGACATTTCAGGAATAAAGAACAATCCTCCGAACATAAATACACCAGAGGATTATCCGAAACGGCTTCAAACAGGCAGCGAAGCTGTTATCGATGTAACTCCATATATCTCTGATTTAGAAGGAGATGACGTTCAATTGGTTCATGTTCATGCTGAAAATATTGATGTAGAACTTACTTCACCATATGATGTAAATAATTTATCTTTTAATGCAATGAGCAACAAGCTCGGTCTGTACACGGTCTACTATACTGTATATGATCATGAAGATAACGGTTTTAGCTCAGGGCAATTAAACCTAACATTCGTTGAATCACGCGCAGGAAAAGTACGTTTAGGTTTC
>NZ_LRDR01000098.1:0-355 GCF_001541635.1 Acinetobacter sp. LMB-5
CATCCAGTATGTTTATTCATGTAAAACAGCGATATTGAGCGGAAGAATGATCAAGGAAGTATCATGATCATTCTTCCGTCGAGAGCAGCAAATACGAAAGCATGATCAAGGAAATTATGTGTTCGGGAACATTGCACATCGATTTTTCAATGCGATCAATTTATCGGAAAAATGATCAAGTGAATTTCAGCCTCGGAAGCATGCTTTTTCACGGCCAATTTACGGATGAATGCAGATAGACTGGGGGATAGAGGCCAAATCAAAGATAAAAACGTGGAACGATGAAAATAAACCGAAAACAAAATGTAGAACGCGATATCATGATCATGCTTCCGTTTGTTTCGGGATAATGCAG
>NZ_LRDR01000099.1:0-353 GCF_001541635.1 Acinetobacter sp. LMB-5
GACACCTCTAAGTTACTGGTGAAGTTTTTGTTGCGCTCGATAGGCTCTAGCAACTTGGCTTGCTGCTCATCGCTGAGGCCATACGCCACTTTGGTGATGTGCGCTTTATCTAGCCAGCGCTGGAGTGCGCGATAGGGCGCTTCGCCCGCGGCAACAAAAAACGTTGTGGCGCCATTCGCCGTTTTATTTGTGTCACCAGAAGGCGCGCTCGCACTCGACGGTAAGGGCGCCAGCACTTGAGATTGAGGTTCGCCCGTTGGAATGTTCGGTCCCGCTTTGCGCAGTTCGACGCGCTTTAGAGGCATCTTGCCGCGCTCTACCGCTTGAGGCGGCGGCGCAGAGACTTGCCCAAC